>NZ_JBFAJO010000005.1:0-149659 GCF_040655255.1 Kitasatospora sp. NPDC050463 | reverse complement strand
CTGCTGCAGGACCGCCACACCAGGCGCGATTAGCTCAGCGGGAGAGCACTACCTTGACACGGTAGGGGTCACTGGTTCAATCCCAGTATCGCGCACGTCGGATCCTTCGGGGTCTGCTGCAGGACCGCCACACCAGGCGCGATTAGCTCAGCGGGAGAGCACTACCTTGACACGGTAGGGGTCACTGGTTCAATCCCAGTATCGCGCACAGTAAGGGCCGGGCCCGTGATCCGCGAGGATCACGGGCCCGGCCCTTTGCGTGCTCCGAGGGAGGTCACGGGCCTCGCCGGGAGCCGGCCCGGGGAGGTCTCGGGAAAGGTCTCGGGAAAGGTCTCGGGGCAAGGCCTCAAGGTCTCGGGGGAAGTGGAAGAGCCGCGTACGGACGCCCTCACCGACGTCCATACGCGGCATCTCCGCCTGCCGGGGTGCTCTGTGCACCGCTCACGCCCGTCCGCGTGTGGTCGCGGGCACGGCCTTCCCCGGCGGCACCGACTCCCCGTCCCCAGGGGATCGGTGCCCGTTCAGTGGTCGGCCGGGGCTGGTGCCCGGCCGGGATTCACAGGTCGATCGGTCAGTGTTTGATCAGATCGGCGACGGCCTGGGCCTGACTCGCCATCTGCTCCCAGCCTCCGAAGAGCATGACCAGCAACACGGCGCAGGGCAGGGCGATGGCCAGTGCCACCGCCGGGTGCCTCGTCGGCTCCGCGGCCTGGCGCTGGGTGAAGGCCGGCCGACGGCGGCGGGCGGATCCCGTGAGCTGCGGTGCCATGCCCTCACTCCTGATTCCTGCGCTGCTTGGATCGTGCGCTGCTCGTGCCGACCGGTGGGCCGAAGTGGACGCGGTGGACGGCTTACCTCGGGGGACGAGTGCCCCGTCCACCGCTGAGCACAACGCTATGGCCCGAGGGGGTGGTCGGACGTCATGCCGTCGTACTGTTCTCCGGGCATCCCCGAGGATGACGCTCCGACTTGAGGAGTACTACCGCAGGGGGAGACGCCTTGCGCCGCACCCCCGGGGGAACCCTGAGAGCCGACCCCGAGAGGCGATCCGCCGCCCCGCGCGTGACTGTCAGTGCAAGATCGGACAATCGCACGGAGGGTTCAGGTGTTGCGTATCAGCACACCGCAGCAGGCAGTCCGTAAGCTGTGCCCGACAGGAACTGACGATGCCCCACACCGACGGGGCCTCATCCACAGGCTGACGGGGAACGATGATGGCGATGATGCGGCTGAGGCGTGAGGACCCCCGCATCGTCGGGCCGTACCGGCTGCACCGACGCCTCGGAGCCGGCGGCATGGGCGTCGTCTACCTCGGCTCGGACCGGCGTGGGCAGCGGGTGGCGCTCAAGCTCATTCGCGCGGAGCTGGCCGAGGACCTGGAGTTCCGGACCCGCTTCGCCCGTGAGATCGCCGCCGCCTCCAGGATCCGGGGCGGCTGCACGGCACGGGTGGTCGGCTCCGACATCGAGACCGAGCGCCCCTGGCTGGCCACCGCGTACGTCCCCGGGCCCTCGCTCTACAAGCGGGTCGGCGACGACGGGCCGCTCGGCTGGCCGGAGGCCGCCAGGGTCGGCGCGGCACTGGCCGACGGACTGGTCAAGGTGCACGAGGCCGGGGTCGTGCACCGCGACCTCAAGCCGTCCAACATCCTGCTCTCGCCCCGCGGGCCGCGGATCATCGACTTCGGGATCGCCTGGTCGCGCGGGGCCAGCACGCTCACCCACGTCGGCACGGCGGTCGGCTCCCCCGGCTTTCTCGCGCCCGAGCAGGTCCGCGGCGCGGCCGTGACGCCCGCGACGGACGTCTTCGCGTTCGGGGCGACGCTCGCGTACGCGCTCACCGGGGACACCCCGTTCGGTTCGGGCGCCTCCTCCGAAGTGATGCTGTACCGGGTCGTGCACGAGGAGCCCGACCTGTCGGCCGTACCGCCGCAGCTGGCACCGCTGATCCGGGCCTGCCTGGCGAAGGAGCCCGCCGAGCGGCCCGGGGCCGCCGCCCTGCACGAGCGGCTGAGCGAGCTGGCCGCGCGTGGCACCACCGACGGCCCCACGGCGGAGCGCCCCGGCCGCGGGGCCGGCGGCCGCGCGGCCGGGGCTGCGCGGCCGAGCACCCCCGGGCACGGCCCGGCGCCTGCCTCGGCCCCGGGGCAGGCGGCCGCCGCCGCGCGCGGCGTACCCGCGCCGGGGCGGGCCCCCGACCCGGCGGGCGCCTCGCGCGCCCGGGCCGGGGCCGCGAGCCGCCCGGTCGGCCAGCAACCTGCCGCGCACGCCGGGGCCCACCCCGGCACCGCCCAGCGGCGGCCGCAGGGCAGGCCCGGACAGGCGGCCACCGCACCGATCCCGCGGCCCGAGGCGGCCCACACCACCCGGCCGCTGCGCCAGCGCCAGCAGACCCCGCCCCCGGGGCGGCCCGGCGGGCCCGGCAATCCGGCGGCCCCCCGCGAGCGCGAGCCGCGGCCGGACCGGGCGCGCGGACGGGCCGGCGACCGGCAGCACACGCCCGTCCCGGGCCGCCCCGGTACCGCCCGGCAGCGGCTGCTTCGGCAGCGGCTGATCGTCTTCGTCACCGTGACGGTCGGTGTGGCGCTGGCGATCGCGGCGGCGCAGGGGTGCGAGAACCGGGACGACCAGAGCCTCGGCCCGGCCCGCGGAGCCGGGATGGCGGTGAGCGCCGCGCCGTCCCAGCAACCGAGCGCCCCCGCGCCGGGAGCCGGGCTCTCGGCGGACGGCGCGGCCCAGTCCGCGACACCGTTGGCGGCCGCGGCCGCCGCGGCGGCACACGGCAGTGCGGCGGCGGGTGACGGCGCGCTGGCGCCTGCCCAGGGCGCCGGGCCGGTGGTGGACTGGCCCAACCGCAGCTACCCCGATCCGGCGGGCGGCCCGGCGATCGCGCTGCGGGACGGGCGCTCGGCGGGGGCGGGGCCCCAGGTCGCGCTCAGCACCGTCCTCCCGGCCCGCTACAAGGGCGCGCCGGCAGCCCTGGTGGTGCTGCGGCGGGCGGAGGGCTCGGTGCCGGCCGACCTGGTCCAGCTGTTCGCCTTCAACGGCGACGCGCCCGTGGCGCTGGCCTCCCGCTCGTCGGCCGCCGATCCGCAGGCGACGGCCACCTGGCGGCTCGACAACGGCGCGCTGGTCCGCGAGGAGCGGGCCACCCAGACCGGCGCGGTGGCCTCCACCCGCTACACGGTGCGGTCGGACGGGACCATCGAGGAGTCCTGGCCCGGCGCCCCCACCCTGACCGTCACGCCGCCGCCCGCCGCCGCGCCCGCCCCGCCGACGGCCCCGGCGGGCTGACCCGACCCGCGGGGCGCCCCGGCCGTCCTGCCCCGGGCCGCGCCGCGCCGCCCGTGCTACCGCCGCCCGTGCACCGGAAGTCGGCCGGTCCGACTTCCCGCTCCCCCCGATCACGAGGCCCCCGGCAGGGCGCCGGGGTGGACGGGTGTGCGTCAGGCCGTGGCGGTGACGGCGTAGAAGGCCACGGCCGCTGCGGCGCCCACATTGAGGGAGTCGATGCCGTGCGCCATCGGGATGCGGACGGGGTGGTCGGCGGCCGCGAGGGCGCGGGGTGTGAGGCCGTCACCCTCCGCGCCGAGCATCAGGGCCGCCTTGGCGAGCCGGTGCGGCGCCAGGGCGGCCAGGTCGACGGCGTCCTCGGCGGGGGTGAGGGCGAGCAGACTGAAGCCGGCGGCGCGCACGGTGTCCAGCGCGGCCGGCCACGGCTCCAGTCGCGCGTAGGGGACGGCGAAGACGGCGCCCATGGAGACCTTGACGGCGCGCCGGTACAGCGGATCCGCGCAGTCGGGCGAGAGCAGCACGGCGTCCATCCCGAGCGCGGCGGCACTGCGGAAGATCGCGCCCAGGTTGGTGTGGTCGACCAGCCCCTCCAGCACGGCCACCCGGCGGGCTCCGGCCAGCAGCTCGGTGGCGTCCGGCAGGGGCCGGCGCTCCATCGAGGCGAGCGCGCCGCGGTGGACGTGGTAGCCGGTGACCGCCTCGGCCAGCCCCGGCTCGACCACGTGGACGGGGGCGTCGGTCCCGGCGATCACATCCGCCATCACGTCCAGCCACTTGGCTGTCAGCAGCATCGACCGCATCCGGAAGCCGGCGGCCAGGGCCCGGCGGATGACCTTCTCGCCCTCGGCGATGAACAGGCCCTCGGCGGGCTCACGGCGGCGACGCAGTTCGACGTCGGTCAGACCGGTGTAGTCGCCTAGGCGCGGGTCGGCGGGGTCGGTGATGGTACTGGGTTCGGACACCCTGCGATCTTGCCAAGCCGGAGTGGAGAAGGCCAAACGGCCCAGGGCGGGATGCGCCTGGCCTTGGCCTGTAGGTCTAGGGAGTGCAAATATGACGTATGGCCCGTTTTCCGGGCCGATCATGGGCTCCGTCGGCCGATGGCACTTACGGCTCCGCCACCTCCTCCCGTGCCGCTGGTACCGCCGGCTCCTCCGGTGGGCGCCCACACGGTCGGCAACAGCAGCCGAATGGCGCTCGGCCGAGGCCGGTACGGCGCCGGTCGGTCGCCGGGCAGGTCTTCGCGCTGCAGGTGCTGGTGGTGCTGCTGCTGGTCACCGCCGCCGTGATCGCGCTGGTGGTGCAGTCCCGCAACGACGCCCGGCACGAGGCGACCAACCGGTCGGTGGCGGTCGCGCAGACCTTCGCCAACTCGCCCGGCATCGTCGCGGCGCTGCGCTCCCCCGACCCGACCGCGATCCTCCAGCCGAAGGCGCAGGCCGCGGCGCTCAACGCGGGCGTGGACTTCATCGTCGTCCTCAACACCGACGGCATCCGCTACACCCACCCCAACCCGGCCCGGATCGGCCAGAAGTTCGTCGGCACCTACCAGCCCGCGTTGCAGGGGCAGGTGGTGACCGAGCAGATCAACGGCACCATCGGACCACTGGTCCAGGCGATCGTGCCGGTCCGCGCACCGGACGCCTCGGTGGTCGGCGCGGTCTCGGCGGGGGTCACGATCGCCAAGATCAGCAGCGCGAGCGAGCGGCAGCTGCCCGTGGTGCTGGGTGCCGCGGCGGTCGCCCTGGGGCTGGCCACCTGCGGGACGGCGCTGGTCAGCCGGCGGCTGCGGCGGCAGACCCACGGGCTGGGCCCCGCCGAGATGACGCGGATGTACGAGCACCACTCGGCGGTGCTGCACGCGGTGCGCGAGGGGGTGCTGATCGTCGCGGGCGACGGGCGGCTGCTGCTCTGCAACGACGAGGCGCGCCGGCTGCTGGACCTGCCCGCCGACGCCGAGGGGCGGCTGGTGACCGAGCTGGGCCTGGACCGGGCACCCCAGGAACTGCTCACCGCCAACCGGCCGGTCAGCGACGAGGTGGTGCTGGCCGGCGAGCGGCTGCTGGCCGTGAACGTCCGGCTGACCGACCGCGACGGCGGTCCACCGGGCTGCGTCGCCACCCTGCGTGACTCCACCGAGCTGCTGGCGCTGTCCGGGCGGGCCGAGGTGGCGCAGCGGCGGCTGCGCCTGCTGTACGACGCCGGGGTGACGGTGGGCAGCTCGCTCGACGTGACGCGGACGGCGCAGGAGCTGGCGCAGGTGACGGTGCCGCGGTTCGCGGACTTCGTCAGCGTCGATCTGGCCGACCAGGTGCTGGCGGGCGACGAGCCGCCGCAGGGGCAGCCGCTCGGGCGGATGCGGCGGGCGGCATTCAGCGGCGTCCGGGACGACTCGCCGTTCTACCCGGTGGGAACGGTACTGGAGATCGTGCCGTCGACACCGCTGGCGGGCGCGCTGGACACCGGACTGGCCGGCCTGGAGCCGCGGCTGGCGGAGGCGGAGGCCTGGCGGGCGCAGGACCCGGAGCGGTCGGCACAGGCGCTGGAGTACGGGGTGCACTCCCTGGTCCGGGTGCCGCTGCGGGCGCGCGGGGTGCTGCTGGGGGTGGCGCGGTTCTGGCGGGCGGACCGGGCGGAGCCGTTCGACGAGGAGGACCTGACCCTGGCCGAGGAGCTGGTCTCGCACGCCGCGGTCTGCATCGACAACGCGCGCCGCTACACCCGCGAGCACGCGATGGCGGTGACGCTGCAGCACAGCCTGCTGCCGCGCAGCCTGCCCGCGCAGAACGCGCTGGAGGTCGCGCACCGGTACCTGCCGGCGCAGGCGGGAGTGGGCGGGGACTGGTTCGACCTGATCCCGCTGCCGGGCGCACGGGTCGCACTGGTGGTCGGGGACGTGGTGGGGCACGGGCTGCACGCGGCGGCGACGATGGGCCGGCTGCGGACGGCGATCCACAACTTCTCGACGCTCGACCTGCCGCCGGACGAGCTGCTGGGGCACCTGGACGACCTGGTGAACCGGATCGACCAGGAGGAGTCGGCGACCGGTGGTTCGGCGGCGGTCACCGGCGCGACCTGCCTGTACGCGATCTACGACCCGGTGTCGCGGCGCTGCACGCTGGCCAGTGCGGGGCACCCGCCTCCGGCCCTGGTCGGTCCGGACGGACAGGTGGGGTTTCCGGAGCTGCCGACCGGGCCGCCGCTGGGGCTGGGAGTGCTGCCGTTCACGACGACCGAGCTGGAGGTGGCGGAGGGCAGCCGGCTGGTGCTGTACACCGACGGGCTGGTGGAGGACCGCGAGCGCGACATCGACGAGGGGCTGGAGATGCTGCGGGCCGCGCTCGCCGGGCCGCCCCGGACGCCCGAGCAGACCTGTGCGGACGTGCTGGGCGCGATGCTGCCGGCGCGGCCGCAGGACGACATCGCGCTGCTGGTGGCGAAGACCCGGGTGCTGGCGCCCGACCAGGTGGCGGAGTGGGACGTGCCCTCCGATCCGGCCGCGGTGAGCGCGGTGCGGGCGGCGGTGGCGGAGCGGCTGGAGCAGTGGGGGCTGGACGAGGCGGCGTTCGTCACCGAGCTGATCCTGAGCGAGCTGGTGACCAACGCGATCCGGTACGGGCGGGGGCCGATCCGGGTCCGGCTGCTCCGCGACCGGGCGCTGATCTGCGAGGTGTCCGATGCCAGCAGCACCTCGCCGCATCTGAAGTACGCGGCCACGACGGACGAGGGCGGGCGCGGGCTCTTCCTGGTCGCGCAGTTCGCCGACCGCTGGGGCACGCGGTACACGGCCGGCGGCAAGGTGATCTGGACGGAGCAGCCGCTGGAGTGACGCGGCGGCGCGGGGTGAGGTGTGCGGTGGCGGGTGTGGGGTCGGAGTGGGAAGTCGGCTGGGCCGACTTCCCACTCCTCGCTGTTTGCAAAGTGCCGCCTTTGCAAACAGCGGGGCGAGCCGGAGTCGCTCACGGCAACGGTGGCTCAGCGGAGGCGCACGCGCGGATCAGGCGTGGATCGTGACCGGATCAGGCGTGGATCGTGACCGGATCAGGCGTGGATCGTGACCGGATCAGGCGTGGATCAGGCGTGGAGGGCGGGGGCGAGGACGTTGACCACGTCGCCGATGACGATCACGGCGGGAGGCTTGATCTGCTCGGCCTCGACGGTGGCCGCGACCGTGGCGAGGGTGGCGTCCACCCGGCGCTGGGCCGCGGTGGTGCCCTCCTGGACGACGGCCACGGGGGTGTCGGCCGGGCGTCCGCACTCGATCAGCCTGTCGGCGATGGCGCCGATCTTGTCGACGGCCATCAACAGCACCAGGGTGCCGGTCATCCGCGCGACGGCCTCCCAGTTGGTCAGCGAGCGCTCGTCGGCCGGACCGACGTGCCCCGAGATCACGGTGAACTCGTGCGTCATGCCGCGGTGGGTGACCGGCACGCCGACCGCCGCCGGAACGCTGATCGAGCTGGAGATCCCCGGGACCACGGTGACCGGCAGACCGGCCTCCGCGCAGGCCAGCAGTTCCTCGCCGCCGCGCCCGAACACGTACGGGTCGCCGCCCTTGAGCCGGACCACGAACTTGCCGGCCTTGGCGTGCTCGATGAGCGTCCGGTTGATCGCCTCCTGGGCCATGAACCGCCCGTACGGGATCTTGGACGCGTCGATCACCTCGACGTGCTCGGGCAGCTCGGCGAGCAGCTCGCGCGGGGCGAGCCGGTCGGCCACCACCACGTCGGCGTCGGCGAGCAGCCGGCGGCCGCGCACGGTGATCAGGTCCGGGTCGCCCGGACCGCCGCCGACCAGGGCGACGCTCCCCCCGCCCGGCACCCGGGAGGTGCCCCCGACGCCGTGCGAGCGGTACTGGCGGGTGGCCAGCGAGCCGTCCCGCAGGCCGTCCACGATGGCGTCGCGCAGGGCGGCGGAGTGCCGCGGGTCACCGGTGAGGACGGCCACGGTGGCGCCCGCGTCGCGGCCGCTGGCCGGGGTCCAGGCGGTGGCGGCGGCCGCGTCGTCACTGCGGGCGCAGAACACCCGCTCGCGCTCCGCCTCCGCGCTGACCGCGGCGTTGACCGCCGGGTCGTCGGTGGCGACCAGCGCGTACCAGGTGTCGGCGAGGTCGCCGTCCTGGTAGCGGCGCTCGTGCCAGGTGAACTCGCCGGCGTCGGCCATGGCCTGGACGGCCGGGGTCGTGGTGGGCGATATCAGGTGCAGGTCCGCGCCGGTGGCGATCAGCGCGGGGAGCCGCCGCTGGGCGACGTGGCCGCCACCGACCACGACGACGCGGCGGCCGGCCAGCAGCAGGCCGACCGGGTACGGGGTCCGGCCCTCGGTGCCGGGGTGCGGGTTGGGCGCGGTCATGGGCGGAGCTCCTGGATCGGCGTGAGGATGCGGTGTGGGGGTACGGCGCGGCACCGCTCCGCGCACCGGCGCGCCCTCGGGCCGGTGCATGGAGCGGTGCGGGCGGACGTCAGGCCTTCTCGGTGACCCCGGCGGAGTCGAACGTGGCTACATCGTGCATCGCCCGGGCCGCACTCTGCACCAGCGGCAGGGCCAGCAGGGCGCCGGTGCCCTCGCCGAGCCGCAGGTCGAGGTCGATCAGCGGACGCAGGCCGAGCTTGGCCAGCGCGGCCTGGTGGCCGGGCTCGGCGGAGCGGTGGCCGGCGATGCAGGCGGCGAGCACCTCGGGGGCGATCGCCTTGGCGGCCAGCGCGGCCGAACCCGCGATGACGCCGTCCAGGATGACCGGGGTGCGCAGCGAGGCCGCGCCGAGCAGGAAGCCGGCGATGGCGGCGTGCTCCAGGCCGCCGACGGCGGCGAGGACGCCGATCGGGTCGGCCGGGTCCGGCTGGTGCAGGGTGAGCGCGGCGCGGATGACCTCGACCTTGCGGGCGTGGGTCGCGTCGTCGATGCCGGTGCCGCGGCCGGTGACCTCGGCCGGGTCCAGCCCGGTGAAGACCGAGATCAGAGCGGCGGAGGCGGTGGTGTTGGCGATGCCCATGTCGCCGGTGACCAGGGCCTTGTTGCCGGCGGCGACCAGGTCGCGGGCGGTCTCGATGCCGATCTCGACGGCCTTGAGGGCCTCCTCTCGGGTCATCGCCGGGCCCTGCGTCATGTCACCGGTGCCGGGCCTCACCTTGCGCGGCAGCAGGCCGGTGGTCCGGCCCTGCTGGATCGCGTCGGGCAGCTCGGCGGCGACGCCGACGTCGACCACGCAGACCTCGGTGCCGATCTGCTTGGCGAAGGCGTTGACCACCGCTCCGCCGGCCAGGAAGTTGCCGACCATCTGGGCGGTGACCTCCTGCGGCCAGGGGCTGACGCCCTGGGCGTGGACACCGTGGTCGCCGGCGAAGATCGCCACGCAGGCGGGCTCCGGGATGGGCGGCGGGCACTTGCGGGAGAGTCCGGACAACTGCGCCGAGATGATCTCCAGCATGCCGAGCGAGCCGGCCGGCTTGGTCATCCGCTTCTGCCGGTCCCAGGCCTCGCCGAGCGCCTTGGCGTCGAGCGGGCGGATGCCGCGCAGGGTCTCGGCGAGCAGGCTGTGCGGCTCCTCACCGGGCAGCGCGCGGTTGCCGTACTGCTCCTCGTGGACGACCCAGGAGAGCGGGCGCTTCTTGGCCCAGCCCTGCTGCTGGAGTTCGGGCTCGTCCGGGAAGGCGTCGACGTAGCCGACGCACAGGTAGGCGACGACCTCCAGGTGCTCGGGCAGGCCGAGCTCGCGGACCATCTCGTCCTCGTCGAAGAAGCTCACCCAGCCGACGCCGAGGCCTTCGGCGCGGGCGGCCAGCCAGAGGTTCTCGACGGCGAGGGCGGCCGAGTAGGGCGCCATCTGGGGCTGGGTGTGCCGGCCCAGGGTGTGGCGGCCGCCGCGGGTGCGGTCGGCGGTGACCACGATGTTGACGGGCGTTTCGAGGATGGCCTCGATCTTGATTTCCTTGAACTGCTTCGCCCGGCCCTTGGGGAGCGAGTCCGCGTAGGCCTCGCGCTGGCGCTCGGCCAGTTCGTGCATCTTGCGGCGGGTCTTGGCCGAGCGGATGACGACGAAGTCCCAGGGCTGGGAGTAGCCGACGCTGGGCGCGGTGTGCGCGGCCTCCAGGACGCGGATCAGCACCTCGTGCGGGATCGGGTCCGGGCGGAAGCCGTTGCGGATGTCGCGTCGCTCGCGGATGACCTGGTGGACGGCCTCGCGGCCGGCGTCCTCGTAGCCGGGGGCGGCCGGGCCGCGAGGCTCGGCGGGCTCCGCCTCGGGCTCCTCGGCGGTGGGCTCATCGGTGGTGGGCTCTTCGGCGGTGGGCTCCTCGGTGGCGGACTCGACTGCCTCGACGGCGGCGGGGTCGACGGCGTCCGTGGCTTCGGCGGTGACGGCCTCGGGAGTGACGGCCCCGGCAGTGCTGGGCCCGCCCTCCTCGGACCGGGCGTCGGCCTCGGCGGCGGGCTGCTCCGCAGGGGCCTCGGGAGCGTCCGAAGCGTCGACGGCGAGCTCGGCGGCGGCCGGCACCTCGCCGCCGGCTCCGGCGCCTTCCACGGCCTCCGAAGCAGCGGCCTCGACGACGGCAGCGGCCTCGACGGCAGCCGCCTCGGTCTCCGCCAGGGCCTCCTGCGGCTGCTCGGCCGCCGCGACGGCGACGGCCTGGCCGGAGGGCATCTCACCGGTACCGGCAGCGGTCTCGGCTGCGACCTCGACGAAGCCCTCGGTCCGGGCCTCGGCCTCGGCAGGGTCCTGGACCTCGGCGACGACCTGGGCCTGCTCACCGGCGTCCGTCGCCTGGGCGGGCTGCGTCGCCTCGTCGGCGGGCTGCTCCGGGGCGCTCTCCTGGACCGGCTCGGCGGCGGGGGCCTGGGCCTGCTCGGCGGCCGTTATCGGGACGGACTGCTCGACGTGTGCCTCGGCGACCGCCGTCACCGGCTCCGTCCCCTCGACCTGCGGGAGGCCGTGCGGGGTGGGCGCGGCGAGGAAGGCGGAGATCCGGCGGGGCTGGCCGGTCTGGGCGGCCGGCTGCTGCGCGGGCTGGGCGGCGGCCTGCTCATCCGCGGGCTGCTCGTCGCCGCCCGGCTGGGGAGCGGTCTGCTCGACGGCGGGAAGGCCCGCCACCGACGGGTCGGCGGCGGGCGCCTGAACCTCGGTGGGCTGCTCGGCGGCGGACGGCTGGGCGTCGGCCCCCACGGGCTCCGCCTGCTCGGCGATCGGCTCGACGGTCTGCACGGCGACGGGCGCCGCAGCGGGCTCCGCACCGGCCTGCGCAGTGATGTCCGCGGCCGGCACGGCGACGGGCGACTCGGCGGCCGGAACAGCTTCTGCCTGTGCCTGCACGTCCACGGCCTGAGCGACCGGGAGGGCCTCGACGGCCTGCGGGGCCTGCGGGGCCTCCTGGACCGGTTGAACGCCCTGCGGCTGCTGAACCGGCTGGGCCTGCACAGGGGCGGCGGCCTGCGGCTCCGGCTGCCCGACGACGACCGGGATGCCGTGGGCGGGCGTGGCGCCCTGCGACGGGCCCCGGTCGGCGAGCGAACGCACCGGGACGTGGCCGGTCATCAGCGACGGGTCCGGGATCGGCGGACCGGCGTGCAGCGGCCGGCGGGGCTGCTGAGCCGCCATCAGCGATTCCTGACCCTGCGGCTGACCCTGCGGCGGCTGACCCTGCTGCTGGCCCTGCTGGCCCTGCGGGGCGAGCGGAGCCTGGAGGGCCTGGCCGTGGAGCGGCACCTGCTGCGGCTGGAGCTGCTGGACGGCCGGGTCGGCGACACCGACGAGCGGCGGCTCCAGCGGGGGCCAGGACGGCTCGACCGGCGTGCCGGGAGCGCCCTGCTGGTCGACGCCCTGCTCACCGGGACCGGCCGCCAACGGCTCGCCCCAGGATCCCTGCGGACCGGGCATCAGCAGCACGTCGTCCTCGTCGTCGAGCGGGTCCGGCTGGTCCGGCTGGTCGAGGAAGTGGAACGCGGGGCGCGGGGCACCCGGGTCGGTTCCCCAGCCCTCGCCGGGGACGCCCGGAAGCGAAGCGCCGCCGGCCGGGACGCCGTAGCCGGGCGCGCCGAAGGGCTGTGGCTGACCGGCGAGGCCCTGCGAGGGAACCATGCCGATGCCCTGGGGTGCCGCGCCGGGCAGGCCGTTCCCCGGCGCTGCGGGGTTCGGGATCAGTCCGCCGTCCATCGCGACACCTTGGACGGGTGCGATGCCCTGCACGGGTGCGACAGTCGCGACGCCCTCCGGGCCGCCGAGTGGGTCGGACCCGGCGAGCAGGTGCTCCGGCAGTCCCTCGTTCGGGACGTGGCCGCCATCGGTCATGTCAAAGCTCCTTCCAGGCCGCTGCCGCGCCCTTGGCGACGCGATCACCGACCGCAGCGCCCATCCGCACGGGCCGGGCCTTGCAACCGGCCCGCCCCTCAACCACACGCGGCCGCCGCGCCGAGGCGCTGCGGCCGAAGTCTTCCGGCGCGCTGCGGCACCCCGGCCCGCGCACCACCCGGTGGGGCGGCACGCCATCTGAAACAACGACAAGGCGGGGCAACCGGCAACGACCGCACCGGACCCTACGGCATTCTCCAGGTCCGGCACGCGGCCCGTCGAATTGCCCACACTCCGAGCCGTTCCGGGTTGCACTGCGTCAAAAAGGCGACAAACCGACCGGATCGGGCGAGCCACCGGACGTCGCAGCCGTCCCGGACGCCACACTACCGGCCCGGCGCCGTCACCTCTCGAATCGGTGTCCGGATGCGACCTGGATCACCGCCGGCGCTCCGGAATCGCCATGGGGACGATCGGCGACGGCACCTCGTCTTCACACGATCTGCTCACCCCAGAGCAGGAGTACGCCCGGCTCCCCCGCCGCGAGCCCCAGGCCGCCGTCGGGCCCGGCCGGGCGCAGCGGCGTGGACTGCAGCAGCGCGCCGTCGGCCCGGTAGCCGGCCTCGGTGACGGCCCGGCGGATCTCCTCCGCCTCGGCGAGGGTGCGGGCCACGGCGACGAAACGCTCGGGGCGGCGGGCCAGGACGGCACGGACCACCGCGGTGCCGCCGGCCTCGACGACGGCCGCGTCCGGCTCGGGGAGGCCGCCGAGCACCTCCGGGCCGGAGCCGTGGACGGTCTCCACCGCGACGCCGAACCGGCGGGCGTTGACCGCCAGCCGGGCGCAGGCCGAGCGGTCCGCCTCGACCGCGACGACGGCCGCGCCGAACCGGGCGGCCTCGACGGCGAGGGCGCCGCTGCCCGCGCCGACCGACCAGATCAGGTCCCCCGGACGGGCACCCAGACGGGCCAGCACGAGGGCGCGCGCGTGCGCGGGCAGCGCCTCCGGTGCGCCGGGCGCGTCCTCCGCGCGCCCGGCGCCCGTGTAAGCGTCACCGGGGAGCGCCCAGCCGCGGTCCGGTCCGGGGTAGCCGACCGGGCCGCCGGCCAGCCAGCCTGCCGCGTCGCCCACCGCGCCCGCCTGCGGGCCGGCGCCGTTGCCGCCGATGACCAGCACCACGTTCGGGTCACGCCAGATGTGGTCGGCGACCCGGTCGGAGGTGAGGACGGTGACGTCCTCCTCGGGGGTGCCGAGCGCCTCGCAGACCACGAAGGTGCGGTGCACCCCGCGCAGCATCAGGGCGAGTTCGCTCGGCCCGGCGCCGGGTGCGGTGAGCACGGCGACCTTGGGATGGGCCCGGCAGATGTTGGCGGCCCGGCGCAGCCGTCCGCCGTGGGCGCTGACCACGTGGGCGTCCTCCCAGGGCATGCCGGCGCGGGCGAAGGCGGCGGCGACCGAGGAGACGGCGGGCAGGACTTCGAGTTCGAGGCCGTACTCGGGGCGGCGCAGGGTGCGCACGACGCCGAAGAAGCCCGGGTCGCCCTCGGCGACGACGACGGCGGCGCCGCGGTGTTCGGCGATCCGGCGGGCTGCGAGGCGGATGTTGCCGAGGACGATCCGCTCGGCGGCGGGGGGCACCGGGAGGGCGCTGAGCTGGTAGGGGGCGCCGGCCACCAGGGTGGCCGCGGCGAGGGCCGCGCCGGCGGCCTCGGTCAGCGGGGTGCCGTCCCACCCGATGACCGTGATCCGGTCAGCCATCTGCGGCCGTTCTCCCTCGCTCGGTGCGCCGACATGCCGACATGCTGCGCCCGCGTAACGGCGCCGGTGGAGAGGTTACCGGGTGTGATCCCGTCGGCGCCGACTTCTCGCACACATGTCCGCCACCGGTCGGCCGCCGCTCCCCCGCCCGCCACCGCGGCCCGCCGGTCCCGCCGGTCCCGCCGGCCCCGGCGGCCCGGTGACCGGGTGGCGGCGGGTCAGTCGCGCAGGACGTAGCGGTGGTCGCCGTGCCAGGCGCTCCCGGGCTCGGCCGGGTACTCCATGTCCTCGGGGAGCAGGCTCCACAGGATGAGGTCGCTGCGGCTCTCGGCCTCGCTCCGGCCGCCGAACGTCGCGCCGACGGCGGCCCGGCGGGCCCCGCCCGTCCCCCAGGGTCCGCCGATCTCACTGGATTCGCCGCGCACTATCCAGGCGCTGCGCAGCACGCCCTCGCTGATGCCGCCGACCTTCTGGGCGACCTGCTGGGCGGCGGTGTTGCCGGCGGCGGTGCGCATCTCCAGGCGCAGGAAGCCGCGGTCCTCGAACAGCCACTGCGCGGTGCCGAGGACCGCCTCCGGTGCGTAGCCCTCGCCGCGCGCCCAGGGGGCGGTGACGTAGGCGATCTCGGTGGAGCGCAGCCGCCAGTCGGTGTTGCGCAGTTCGACCAGGCCGACCAGGCGCTGGGTGAGGTGTTCGGTGACGGCGAAGACGATGCCCCGCCCGGCCGCGCGGTGGGCGGGGGCGAGGGTGCGGGCGAGCTCGGCGGCGTAGGCCTCGGTGAAGGGGTACGGGAGATCGGTCCAGGTCAGGACGAGTTCGTCGGCCATCATCGCGGCCAGGCCGGGGGCGTCGTCCTCCGCAAGGGGGCGCAGCAGCAGCCGTTCGGTGCTGATGGCGGTCTCGGGGAAGCTCGCTGCCATGCCGTCTCTCCTCGCCGGGTCGTGGACACACCGTACGCCTCGCCGGTGCCCCGGGTGTCGCGCGGTGCGCGGACCGCACGACGGTACGTCAGAACACGCTCTGCCAGGGCGCCACTGGTGCATACTGCCCGACCGGGCCCCTGCCGAGGTGCGGCGGGGGCCCGGTCGTGGAGGTGCGTCGGCGGTGCCGGGTGGGACGGCCGGTCAGAACGCCGGGATGACGGAGCCCTTGAAGGTGTCGTCGATGTACTTCTTGACCTCGGCGGAGTGGAGCAGCTCGGCGAGCTTCTTGACCCGGGGGTCGTTCTCCTTGCCCTGCTTGACGGCGAGGATGTTGGCGTAGGGGTTGCCCTCGGCCTTCTCCAGGATCAGCGAGTCGCCGGCGGGCTTGAGGCCGGCGTCGAGGGCGTAGTTGCCGTTGATGACGGCGGCGTCGAGGTCGTCGATGGAGCGGGGCAGCTGGGCGGCCTCCAGCTCCTTCCACTTGAGGTTCTTCGGGTTGCCGGTGATGTCCTGCGGGGTCGCGGCGGTGCCGACGCCGGCCTTGAGGGTGATCACGTTGTTGTCGGCGAGCAGCTTGAGCGCGCGGCCCTCGTTGGTGGCGTCGTTGGGCAGGCCGACGGTGGCGCCGTTGGCGAGCGCGTCGATGGACTTGACCTTCTTGGAGTACACGCCCAGCGGCTCCAGGTGGACCGGCTCGACCGAGACGATCTGGGTGCCGTGCTTCTTGTTGAAGTCCTCCAGGTACGGGACGTGCTGGAAGTAGTTCGCGTCGGCCGAGCCGTCCTGCACCGCGGTGTTGGGGGTCACGTAGTCGGTGACCTCCTTGATGGTGAGCTTGAGGCCGGCCTTCTCCGCGAGGTTGTCCTTGACGTACTTGAGGATCTGACCGTGCGGGGTGGGGCTGGCGACCACGGTGAGCGGGGCGTTCGGGTCGGAGGAGCCGGACGAGCCGGAGCTTCCGCACGCGGCGAGCGAGAGGGCGATGCCGGCCGTGGCGAGGACGCTGGTGAACTTCAGGGCGTTGCGCACGAAAAGTGCCTTTCTGCGTGATACGGGGAGCCGCGTCCGGAGGCGGACGCCGGGAGGTCTAGGAGGCGACGAGTTCCTCGTCGGGGGTGGCCGGGGTCTTGCCGCGCGGGCCGAGCAGGCGGGTCCGGCCGCCGGTGCGGCCGCGGTTGGCGAGGCGGCTCACGGCCAGGTCGCCGAGCAGCTGGACGGCGGTGACGATGATCACCAGCTCCGCGACGATGATCCACATGAAGGCGGTCTCGAAGCGGAAGTAGCCGTAGTTGATGGCGAGGGTGCCGAGGCCCCCGCCGCCGACCGCACCGGCCATCGCGGAGTAGCCGATCAGCGTGATGATCGTGGTGGTGACCGAGGCGGTGAGGGCCGGCAGCGACTCGGGGAGCAGCGCCTTGCGGACGATCGTCCAGGTGGAGGCGCCCATCGCCTGCAGGGCCTCGACCAGGCCGCGGTCGACCTCGCGGACGGAGGTCTCGACCAGTCGGGCGAAGAAGGGGATCGCGCCGATGGTGAGCGGCACGGTCGCGGCCTCCCAGCCGATGGAGGTGCCGACCAGCCAGCGGGTGAAGGAGATCAGGGCGATCATCAGGATGATGAACGGCACCGAGCGGACGATGTTCACGATCGCGCCGAGCACCTTGTTGACCGGCCGGTTCTGCAGCAGGCCGCCCTTGTCGGTGAGCACCAGCAGCACGCCGAGCGGCAGGCCGACCAGGACGGTGCCGACGGTGGCGACGCCGACCATCTGGAGGGTCTCCCAGGTGGCGGGCCACATCAGTTCCTGCATCTGGTCCCAGGTCATGCCACCGCTCCGCTCGCCTTGTCGATGCCGTCCGTGTCGAGCACGTCCACCTGCAGGCCCTGCTCGCGCAGGAAGCCGATCGGCACCACGTTGTCCTGGTGGCCGCCGGGCAGCTCGACCCGCATCCGGCCGACCATGCGGCCGGCGATGGTCTCGACGGCGGCGCCGA
This sequence comes from Kitasatospora sp. NPDC050463, assembly GCF_040655255.1. Classification (NCBI taxonomy): domain Bacteria; kingdom Bacillati; phylum Actinomycetota; class Actinomycetes; order Kitasatosporales; family Streptomycetaceae; genus Kitasatospora; species Kitasatospora sp. NPDC050463. The sequence continues at coordinate 132,410 of NZ_JBFAJO010000005.1, read as the reverse complement.
GGATGTTGATGTCGATCTGGTAGGTGCGGGCGAGCTGGGAGACGAAGGGCTGGGCGGAGGTGTCGCCCTGGAAGGTGATCTCCAGCACGGTGCTGCCGGGGTGGCCGGTGCCGAACTCGCTGAGCGGGAAGAGTTCGCGGGCGAGCTCGGAGCCGGGCTTGGCCAGCAGGTCGGTGAGTGCGCCGGACTCGACCACCCGGCCGCCGCGCATCAGGGCGGCGGAGTCGCAGACGGACTTGATGACGTCCATCTCGTGGGTGATCAGCAGGACGGTGAGGCCGAGCTGCTGGTTGAGGTCGCGCAGCAGCTTGAGGATCGAGCGGGTGGTCTCGGGGTCGAGCGCCGAGGTGGCCTCGTCGGAGAGCAGCACCTTGGGGTCGCCGGCGAGGGCGCGGGCGATGCCGACGCGCTGCTTCTGGCCCCCGGAGAGCTGGCCGGGGTAGCTGCGGGCCTTGTCGCCGAGGCCGACCAGGTCGAGCAGCTCGGCGGCCTTGCGGCGGCGCTCGGTGCGGTCCAGGCCGATGATCTCCAGCGGGAGCTCGACGTTCTGCTGGACGGTGCGGGAGGCGAGCAGGTTGAAGTGCTGGAAGACCATGCCGATCCGGCGGCGCGCCTCGCGCAGCTCCCGGCCGGCCCGGTTGTCACCACCGTCGAGTGCGGTGAGCTCGACGCCGTCCACGGTGACGGTGCCGGAGCTGGGGCGCTCCAGCATGTTGACGCAGCGGATGAGGGTGGACTTGCCGGCGCCGCTGGTGCCGACGACTCCGTAGACCTCGCCGGGGCGCACGTGCAGGTCGACGCCGGCGAGGGCGGTCACCTCGCGGCCGCGGGAGCGGTAGACCTTGGTGAGGTCCGTGGTGGTGATCACAGCTGCTTCCGTGGGTCGGGGGCGGACGGCGTTGGGCCGCCGGACCGGGTTGCGGTCGGCGGGACGGACGGCGTCGCACCAGGGGGATCCGGACCTGCCACCCCTTGATCGTCACCGCTGGGCGGCCGGGCCGCGCGACGGCGTGGCCCTTACGAGTCATCAGGGACCGCCACCCGCCCGTGAGTGGGCAGGCGGACGGCGTGGTGGTGCTGTGGCAGGCGGGGCGTGCTCGCACTGACGGGAGCAGGCCGGGTCTCGCTTCGGGGCGCGAGGGGGAGAACCCCGGCCGGCGGCCGGGGAGGGGACGAGGGCCCTCAGCGGTGACACATTCGACGACACATGGCGCGCTCACCTGCCGGCAGGGTGCCGGTGGGGGTCCATTTCGTCGTCGCAGTCATGTGAGCCAGTAAATCAGATGGTTCGACTTCGTCCCAACTATTTGGATCCGCTGTCCGCAATGCGGACGACCACCGCCGTGAGCTGCGGTGATACACCTCGGCGCCGCCTCCGGATCGTCCGGATGGTGGCGGCGCCGGGTGGCTGCGAGGGCGCGGGCTCAGGCGGTGGCGGCGAGCGGCGCCACCGCGGACTTCTCCAGGTGGACCAGGCTCGGCCGGCCGTCGACGTGTTCGACGGCGGTCTGCCGGTAGCCCTGACGGGCGTAGAGGCGCAGGTTGCCCAGGCTGCGGTGACCGGTGAACAGGCGGTAGGCGGTCACCGGGCGGCCGTCCGCGGCGAGGCGGCGCTCCAGGGCCTCCAGCAGGCGGCCGCCGAGGCCGTGACGCTGCATCCGGGGGTGGACGACCAGACGCCCTATCCGGCCGATGCCGTCGGGGTCGATCCCGCCGCGGACGGTGCCGACCACCTCGTCACCGAGCCGGGCGACCAGGACGTACTGCTCGGTGAGTTCGCGGCGCAGGCTCTCCAGGGTCTGCGTCAGCGGCTCCATGGTCCAGTCGCCGTACAGCTCGGCCTCGCTCTGGTAGCCGAGGTACTGCAGCTTGAGGATCTGCTCCGCATCCTCGGCTTCCGCCACCGCGATGATCACGCTCATGCCCATGTGCTGGGGCCTCCCCATCGTCGTGCCCGGCGCGCAAACGTGAGGGTGTCGCACCGGATGCCCTGCCGGAGGTGTCCCGGCCGGGGATCGGCCCTGGCCGGGGGTGACGCACGAACGCGCCGTTCGCACGGCCCGGTGGGGCCACGGCGACGGCGGCGCGCTCACGCTCAGTATCCGAGTGATCGCACCGCCGTCAAGAGCTGCGTTCGCCAGCGCTCTACCCGCGTGTCAGCTGCTCTCAACCTTCCGGCCGTGCGACGTGGCGAGGGTCACGTCGCCCGGCCGGGGAGGTCCGCGCGGGGAGCAGGCCGGGCGCCGGGCCAGGACCTAGGGGTAGCGCTCGGCGTGGAGGAGGGCCCGTAGGCAGGCGAGGCAGCGGGAGCGGGTGGGGCCGATCGAGCCGCGCGGCATGCCGAGCCGCGCGGAGAGTTCGCGGTAGCTCGGCAGCGGGTCCTCGGCGAGGGCGGCCACGAGCTGCGGACAGCGGCCCGGCAGGGCTGCCACCGCCTCCCGGACGACGCGGCGCCGCAGTTCGGCGAGGACCTCGTCCTCGGCGGAGGGGACGACGGGAAGGTCGGTGCACATACCGTGCATGACCGGCTCCGGGCCGGGCCGGTTACGGCCGACCGGGCGGGGGCACCCGAAGGGGGCGCGGCGGTCGACCCGCCACGCCCCCTTCGAGGGACACCGCTCGCACGCGGTGTCAGCCCTGGACCCACTCCTCCTGGAGCGCCAGATCGGCCTTCACCTCGGTGAGCTGGACGGCCACCGCCGAGGGGGCGGTACCACCGCGACCGCTCCGCGAGGCGATCGCGCCGTGGACGCTGAGCACCGAGCGCACCTCGGGCGTCAGGTGCGCGGAGATCCGGGCGAACTGCTCGTCCGTCAGGTCGGACAGCTCGATGCCCTGCTGCTCGCACACCTTGACGCAGGCGCCGGCGACCTCGTGCGCGACCCGGAACGGCACGCCCTGCTTGACCAGCCACTCGGCGATGTCGGTGGCGAGCGAGAAGCCGGCCGGGGCGAGCTCCTCCAGCCGGTCCCGGTGCACGGTGAGGGTGGCCATCATGCCGGTGAAGGCCGGCAGCAGCACCTCCAGCGTGTCGCAGGAGTCGAAGACCGGCTCCTTGTCCTCCTGGAGGTCCCGGTTGTAGGCGAGCGGCAGTGCCTTCAGCGTCGCCAGCAGGCCGGTCAGGTTGCCGATCAGGCGGCCGGACTTGCCACGGGCCAGCTCGGCGATGTCCGGGTTCTTCTTCTGCGGCATGATCGAGGAGCCGGTGGAGAAGGCGTCGTGCAGGGTGATGAAGCCGAACTCCTTGGTGTTCCAGATGATCACCTCCTCCGCGATCCGGGAGAGGTTGATCCCGATCATCGCGGTGACGAAGGCGAACTCGGCGACGAAGTCGCGCGAGGCCGTCCCGTCGATGGAGTTGCCGACCGAGCCCCGCTCGAAGCCGAGGTCGGCGGCGACCGCCTGCGGGTCCAGGCCCAGCGAGGAGCCGGCCAGCGCGCCGGAGCCGTACGGGGAGACGGCGGTGCGGACGTCCCACTGGCGCAGCCGCTCGGCGTCCCGGCCGAGGGCCTGCACGTGCGCGAGGACGTGGTGGGCGAAGAGGACGGGCTGCGCGTGCTGAAGGTGGGTGCGCCCCGGCATCGCGGTGTGCGGGTGCTCCTCGGCCAGGCCGACCAGCGCGTGCTGGAGGTCCAGGATCAGCCCGCCGATGATCCGGGCATGGTCGCGCAGGTACATCCGGAACAGCGTGGCGATCTGGTCGTTGCGCGAGCGGCCGGCCCGCAGCTTGCCGCCCAGCTCGGCGCCGAGCCGCTCCAGCAGGCCGCGCTCCAGCGCGGTGTGGACGTCCTCGTCGGCGACGGTGCCGGTGAAGGTGCCGGCCTCGACGTCGGCCAGCAGCTGGTCCAGCCCGGCGAGCATGCCGTCGAGCTCGGCGGCGCTGAGCAGCCCGGCCTTGTGCAGGACGCGTGCGTGGGCCTTCGAGCCGGCGATGTCGTACGGCGCGAGGCGCCAGTCGAAGTGCACCGAGGCGGAGAGCCTGGCCAGCGCCTCGGACGGGCCGTCGGCGAAGCGCGCGCCCCAGAGGCGGACGTCAGCATTCTGGTCGGCGGGCATCGCTGGGCTCCTTACGTAGGGCGGGTCGGGGGCGGCCCCGGCCGCGGGGGTGACGCGGCCGGGGCCCGGCGGGTGGTCGTGGGACCGGGCGGGGCGGATCAGCCGAGGTCGCGGCGGGCGGCGATCTTCGAGGACATCCCGAAGATCTCGATGAAGCCCTTGGACATCGACTGGTCGAAGGTGTCGCCGGTGTCGTAGGTGGCGAGGTTGAAGTCGTACAGCGACACGTCGGACTTGCGGCCGTTGACGACGGCCCGGCCGCCGTGCAGCACCAGCCGGATCTCGCCGGAGACGTGCTGGTTGGCCTCGTTGACGAAGCCGTCCAGGGCGCGCTTCAGCGGGGAGAACCAGAGGCCGTCGTAGACCAGCTCGGCCCAGCGCTGCTCCACCTGCCGCTTGTAGCGGGCGAGTTCGCGCTCGACGGTGACGTTCTCCAGGGCCTGGTGGGCGGTGATCAGGGCGATCGCACCGGGGGCCTCGTAGATCTCCCGGGACTTGATGCCGACCAGCCGGTCCTCGACCATGTCGAGGCGGCCGATGCCCTGGGCGCCGGCCCGCTTGTTGAGCTCCTCGATGGCCTGCAGGACGGTCACCTTGCGGCCGTCGACGGCGACCGGGACGCCGGCGTCGAAGGTGATGACCACCTCGTCGGCCTCGCGCGGGGTGGCCGGGTTCTGGGTGTACTCGTAGACGTCCTCGATCGGGGCGTTCCAGATGTCCTCCAGGAAGCCGGTCTCGACGGCCCGGCCGAAGACGTTCTGGTCGATCGAGTACGGGGACTTCTTGGTGGTGGCGATCGGCAGGCCCTTGGCCTCCGCGAAGGCGATCGCCTTGTCCCGGGTCATCGCGTAGTCGCGGACCGGGGCGATGCACTTCAGCTGGGGGGCCAGCGACTGGATGCCGACCTCGAAGCGGACCTGGTCGTTGCCCTTGCCGGTGCAGCCGTGGGCGACGGTGGTGGCGCCGTGCTTCTGCGCGGCGGCGACCAGGTGCTTGACGATGGTCGGTCGCGACAGGGCCGACACCAGCGGGTACTGGCCCTGGTAGAGGGCGTTGGCCTTGATGGCCGGGAGGCAGTACTCCTCGGCGAACTCGTCGCGGGCGTCCGCGACCTCGGCCTCGACGGCGCCGCAGTCCAGCGCCCGCTGGCGGATGACGTCGAGGTCCTCGCCGCCCTGGCCGACGTCGACGGCGACGGCGATGACCTCGGCGCCCGTCTCCTCGGCGATCCAGCCGATGCAGACGGACGTGTCCAGACCGCCCGAGTAGGCGAGTACGACGCGCTCGGTCACGGCTTTCTCCTTCACAACTGTGCGAACAGGCTTACGGCGATAGGCATAAGTATGCACTACACCGTATGGATTTCAAAACCCCCGGGCGGGAAGTCGACGACCGGGGACGGGGGGCGGGGGGCGGGGCGGGGGTGGGGGTGGGGACGCGATCGCCGGCGGCCCGGGGTTCCGGGCCCGGCCGGTCGCTACTGGGCCTTACCGGGCCTTACTGGGCCTTGGCCTGGGCGAGCTGCATCAGGTGATCGGCGAGCGCCTGACCGCCGAACGGGTCCCGGCTGATCAACAGCACGGTGTCGTCACCGGCGATGGTGCCGATGATCTCGAAGACCTCGGCCTGGTCGATCGCGGAGGCCAGGAACTGGGCGGCGCCCGGCGGCGTCCGCAGCACGACGAGGTTGCCGGAGGCGGTGGCGGAGACCATGAGCTCGCCGGCCAGCCGGGCCATCCGGCCCTCGCTGGCCGACTCCCCCATCGGCGCGCGCGGCGTGCGGTCGCCGCCCTCGGCCGGGACGGCGTAGATGAGCGCGCCGTCCCGGTTGCGGATCTTCACCGCTCCCAGCTCGTCCAGGTCCCGGGAGAGGGTGGCCTGGGTGACCACCAGTCCGTCGTCGGCGAGCAGCTTGGCGAGCTGGCTCTGCGAGCGCACGGGCTGGCGGGTGAGCAGGTCCACGATTCGCCGGTGGCGCGCGGTGCGGGTCTGCGGGACCTGCGGCGTCGGACCGGCGGCGGGCTGGTCGGAGTGGGGAGCGGTCATGTGATTATTCTCCCGGACTACGCTCGGCTCGCATCGGCCGGGGCGTCCTCCCGCACCGTCCGGAGGATCTCCGGCAGGGCGGCCAGGAAGGCGTCCGCGTCCTGCTCGGTGAGCACCAGGGGCGGCGCGAGCCGGACGGCCTCCGGGACGGCGGCGTTGACCAGGAAACCGGCCTCCTGGGCGGCCGCCTGGACCCGGGCGGCCACCGGCTCGGTGAGCACGATGCCGAGCAGCAGACCGGCCCCGCGCACCTGCGCCACCAGCGGGTCGCCGATCGCCTCGATGCCGCGCCGCAGCCGCTCGCCGATCTTGCGGACGTGCTCCAGCAGGCCCTCGGACTCGATGGTGTCGAGGACGGCCAGAGCGGCCGCCGCGACCACCGGGTTGCCGCCGAAGGTGGTGCCGTGCTGGCCCGGGGTGAGCAGGTCCGCCGCCTCCCCGAAGGCGAGCACGGCGCCGATCGGCAGCCCGCCGCCGAGCGCCTTGGCGAGGGTGACCACGTCCGGATCGACCCCCTCGGCGGCCTGGTGGGCGAACCAGTACCCGGTACGGCCGATGCCGGTCTGGATCTCGTCCAGGATCAGCAGGGTGCCGGTGGCGCGGGTGATCTCCCGGGCGGCCGCCAGGTAGCCGTCGGGCAGCGGGACCGCGCCGTTCTCGCCCTGGATCGGCTCCAGGAAGACGGCGGCGGTCTCGGTGGTGACGGCCGCGCGCAGGGCCTCCACGTCACCGAAGGGGACGTGGGTGACCTCGCCGGGCAGCGGCAGGAACGGCTCCTGCTTGGCGGGCTGGCCGGTCAGTGCCAGGGCGCCCATCGTCCGGCCGTGGAAGCCGCCCTGGAGGGCGACCACGTGGGTGCGGCCGGTGCGCCGGCTGATCTTGAAGGCGGCCTCGTTGGCCTCGGCGCCGGAGTTGCAGAAGAACACCCGGCCGTCGCGGCCGGAGAGCGTCAGCAGCCGCTCGGCGAGCGCGATGGTCGGCTCGGCCATGAAGAGGTTGGAGACGTGGCCCAGCGTCGAGATCTGCCGGGTGACGGCCTCGACGACCGCCGGGTGGGCGGTGCCGAGGGCGTTGACGGCGATGCCGCCGAGCAGGTCGGTGTACTCCTTGCCGTCGGCGTCCCACAGCTTGGCGCCCTCGCCGCGGACCAGCGGGATCCGGGGGGTGCCGTAGTTGTCCGTGAAGGCGTGCTGCCAGCGGTCGGTGAGCTGCTCGTTGCCGGTCGGCCGTGTGCTGCTCGGCTGTGCGTCGGTCGTCATGCCAGTCCCCCGGTCACGGTCGCTTCGTCGTCCGGCACGACCATCGTGCCGATGCCCTCGTCGGTGAAGATCTCCAGCAGCAGGCTGTGCTGCACCCGGCCGTCCAGCACGCGGGCGGTGCCCACGCCGGAGCGGACGGCGCGCAGGCAGCCCTCCATCTTGGGGAGCATGCCGCTGGCCAGCTCCGGCAGCAGCGCCTCCAGCTCGGTCGCGGTGAGCTGGCTGATCACGTCGTCGGAGTGCGGCCAGTCGGCGTACAGGCCCTCGACGTCGGTGAGGACGACGAGCATCTCGGCGCCGAGCGCCACCGCGAGGGCGGAGGCGGCGGTGTCGGCGTTGATGTTGTAGACGTGTCCGTCGGTGCCGCGGGCGATCGAGGAGATCACCGGGATCCGGCCGTCGGCGATGAGCGCCTTCACGGCGCCGGCCTCGATGTTGACGATGTCGCCGACCAGGCCGATGTCGACCTGCTCGCCGTCGACCACGGCGTACCGCTTGACGGCGGTCATGGTGTGGGCGTCCTCGCCGGTCATGCCGACCGCGAACGGGCCGTGGCCGTTGAGCAGCCCGACGAGCTCGCGCTGGACCTGGCCGGCCAGCACCATCCGGACCACGTCCATGGTCTCGGGGGTGGTGACCCGCAGGCCGTTGGTGAAGGAGGACTCCAGGCCGAGCTTGTCGAGGTGGGCGCTGATCTGCGGGCCGCCGCCGTGGACCACGACGGGGTGCAGGCCGGCGTAGCGCAGGAAGACGATGTCCTGGGCGAACGCCGCCTTGAGGCTCTCGTCCACCATGGCGTTGCCGCCGAACTTGACGACGACGGTCTTGCCGTGGAAGCGCTCCAGCCAGGGCAGCGCCTCGATCAGCGTCACGGCCTTGGGCAACGCGGTGTTGTTGCGGGCCTGTTCGCCCTTGGGTGCGATGTGCACGTGTCTGGTCCCCGGCTCGGTCGGCAGGTGTGAGCTGGCAGGTGTCAGCCGTGGGCCGACTGCCAGGCGTCGGCTGTCAGGTGGAGTAGGCGCTGTTCTCGTGCACGTAGTCGGCGGTGAGGTCGTTGGTCCACACCGTCGCGGCGGCCTCGCCGGCGTTCAGGCGGGCGGTGATGACGATCTCCCGGCCGGTCATGTCGACGAGGTCGCGGTCCTCCCCGACGCTGCCGCCCTTGCAGACCCAGACGCCGTTGATGGCGACGTCGAGGCGGTCCGGGTCGAAGGCGGCGGTGGTGGTGCCGATCGCGGCCAGGACCCGGCCCCAGTTCGGGTCCTCGCCGTGGAGGGCGCACTTGAGCAGGTTGTTGCGGCTGACGACGCGGGCGACGTCGACGGCCTCCGCCTCGGTGGCGGCGGCGGTGACGTCGATCCGGATGTCCTTGCTCGCGCCCTCGGCGTCACCGATCAGCTGTCGGGCGAGGTCGGCGCAGACCGCGCGGACGGCCTCGTCGAACTCGGCCCGGTCCGGGGTGACACCGGAGGCGCCGGAGGCGAGCAGCAGCACGGTGTCGTTGGTCGACATGCAGCCGTCGGAGTCGATCCGGTCGAAGGTGGTGCGGGTGGCCGCGCGCAACGAGGCGTCCAGGGCGGCGGATTCGAGAGCGGCGTCGGTGGTCAGCACGACCAGCATGGTGGCGAGGCCGGGGGCGAGCATGCCGGCGCCCTTGGCCATGCCGCCGAGGGTCCAGCCGCCGTTCGTCACCTGGGCGGTCTTGTGGACGGTGTCGGTCGTCTTGATGGCGATCGCGGCGGCCTCGCCGCCGGTGGTGTCGAGCTCCTGGGCGGCGAGAGCGACCCCGGGCAGCAGGACGTCCATCGGGAGGCGGACGCCGATCAGGCCGGTGGAGGCGACGGCGACCTCGCCGGCGTTGAGCTTGAGCTCCTCGGCGACCTTCTCGGCGGTGGCGTGGGTGTCCTGGAAGCCCAGCGGGCCGGTGCAGGCGTTGGCACCACCGGAGTTGAGGACGACGGCGCTGACCCGGCCGCCCTTGAGGACCTGCTCGGACCAGAGCACGGGCGCGGCCTTGACCCGGTTGCCGGTGAACACCCCGGCGGCGGCCAGCGAGGGACCGTCGTTGACGACGAGGGCGAGGTCCGGGGTGCCGGAGGCCTTGATCCCGGCGGTGACGCCGGCGGCGCGGAAGCCCCGGGCGGCGGTGACGCCCACGTTCCGGCCGGTGTTCGCGGTGGGGTCGGTCACGGTGCGACTCCGTTCAGGGGAAGGCCCAGCTCCTCGGGCAGGCCCAGGGCGATGTTCATGCTCTGCACCGCGCCGCCGGCGGTGCCCTTGACCAGGTTGTCGATCGCGCTGATCGCGATGATCCGCCCGGCGCTCTCGTCCAGGGCGACCTGGACCAGGGCGGCGTTGGAGCCGTAGACGCTGCTGGTCTGCGGCCACTGACCCTCGGACAGCAGGTGGACGAAGGGCTCGTCGGCGAACGCCTCGGTGTAGGCGGCGCGCAGGCTCTCGCCGGTCACCCCGGGCTTCGCCTTGGCGGAGCAGGTGGCGAGGATGCCGCGCGGCATCGGCACCAGGGTGGGGGTGAAGGAGACGGTGACCGGCTCACCGGCGACCGGGGTGAGGTTCTGCGACATCTCGGGGGTGTGCCGGTGCAGGCCGCCGACGCCGTAGGCGCTGACGTTGCCCATGACCTCGCTGCCGAGCAGGTGGGTCTTGGCGGCCTTGCCGGCGCCCGAGGTGCCGGAGGCGGCGACGATCACGGCCTCGGGCTCGGCGAGCCCCGCCGCGTACGCCGGGAAGAGTGCCAGCGAGACGGCGGTCGGGTAGCAGCCGGGGACGGCGATGCGGTTGCTGCCCTTGAGCGCGGCGCGGTGGCCGGGCAGCTCGGGCAGGCCGTAGGGCCAGGTGCCGGCGTGCGCGGAGCCGTAGAACTGCTCCCAGTCGGCGGCGGCCTGGAGCCGGAAGTCGGCGCCGCAGTCGACGATCAGCACGTTCTGGCCGAGCGCCTCGGCGACGGCGGCGGACTGGCCGTGCGGCAGCGCCAGGAACACCACGTCGTGGTCGGCCAGCACCTCGGGGGTGGTGGGCTCCAGGATCCGGTCGGCGAGCGGGATCAGGTGCGGCTGCAGGGTGCCGAGCCTGGCACCCGCGTTCGAGCCGCCCGTCAGCGCCCCGATCTCCACCTCCGGGTGGCCGAGCAGCAGGCGCAGCACCTCACCGCCCGCGTATCCGCTCGCACCGGCGACGGCGACTCGCAATGCCATGGCAGTTCCCTCCTTGGTCGGAGCATGAATATACGCATCACGGAACATTCATGCAAGAGAGTGCGAGACGATGCCGCCGCCCCGCGCTCCGGCGCCGAGGCGCGCCGTCCACCGTGGACGCTTCTCGATCCGTCGCGACATCAGCTTAGGGTACCCTTAGTTGATCTCGGTCCGTCGAACGGCGGCCCCCACCCGACCGGCACCCGGCCGGCTCACCGGCGGACGGCCCGCAGCACCACGAACTTCGGGTTCCCGGCGACGAGTTCGCAGTTCCCGAAGAGGCGGCGGAGCTTGAGGTGGTAGCCGAGGTGACGGTTGCCGACCACCCAGAGCTCGCCGCCGGGGCGCAGCGCACGGCGGGCCCCGGTGAACATCCGCCAGGCGGTGGCGTCGGTGGTGGCCTGGTGGGAGTGGAACGGCGGGTTGTTGAGCACCAGGTCGACCGAGCCGGCCGGGACGGCGTCCGGGCCGAGGGCGTCGGCGGTGAGGAACTCGGCGGGCGCGTCCGGGCCGAGGTTCGCGCGAAAGGTCGCCTCGGCCGAGGCGACGGCCTGGTGCGACTCGTCGAGGAAGACCAGCTCGGCACCCGGGCTGGCGAGGGCGGCCGCGGTGCCCAGCACGCCGTTGCCGCAGCCGAGGTCGACGACCCGGGCGCCGGGGGCGGCCACGGGCAGGTGGCCGAGGAGGAAGCGGGTGCCGATGTCCAGACGCTCGGCGCAGAAGGTGCCGGCGTGGTTGACCACCGTGCGTCCCGAGGCCGGGCCGATGTCACCGGGCAACGCATAGGTGTGCGGCCAGGGGCTGGGACCGGGATCGAGCGCCGGGTCGGGGGTGCAGAAGATCAACCGGGCCTTGCGGGCCGCGAGCGAGGTACGGGTCGGGCCGAGGATCCGCTCGAAGAGCTGGAGGGTCGAGGTGTGGATCTCGGTGACCATGCCGGTGCCGATCACCACCGTGCCGGGGCCCACGGCGGGCGCGAGGCGGTGCAGCTGGTCCTCCAGCAGCGCGAGGCTCTTGGGGACGCGGACCAGCAGGACGTCGATGCGCTCGGGCGGGGTCTCGCGGGTGGTGAGCAGCCGGGCCGCGTCCGGGGCGGCGCCGGAGCGGGCGAGGTTGGCGAGGGTGGCCTGCCGGCCGAGATGGGAGTCACTGATCTGGACCGGGGCGGCGGTCGACAGCGCGGTCGACGCCATGGTCGACGGGGTGGTCGAGGCCGTGGTCAGGGCGGCGGCCAGCGCGGTGGTCAGGGCACCCCAGCGGTCGCCGAGGACGACGACGGTGCGGCCGGTGAGCTCGGTGGCCTCGCCCTGCGCGCTGTCGGACTCGCCGGCGAGGTGGCGCAGCAGGTACTCGTCGGCGGCGTCCCAGGCGCGCAGCCGCTCGCGCGGGTCCTCCGGGAAGCGGGTGAGGTCGAAGGTGCCCCACGGGGTGGTGAAGGGGGTCGCGGCGGTGGGCGTACTGAGGCGGTTCATCGTGATCTCAGGCTAGCCGACCGCCGGGCGCCGACCGCCCGAACGTCCGATACTGGAGAGGCCCGACCGGAGGGTCCCGACCGGAAGGGGATGGGGTCATGGACTGGAAGCTCGAAGTGGTGGTGGTCCCGGTGTCCGATGTGGGCCGGGCCAAGGTCTTCTACGAGGAACAGGTCGGTTTCACCGTCGACCACGACACCCGGATCCGCGACGGGGTGCGGGTGGTGCAGCTGACACCGCCGGGCTCCGGCTGCTCGATCGTGGTGGGCACCGGCGTCACGGACGCGCCGCCGGGCTCGCTGAAGGGCCTGCAACTGGTGGTGCCGGACATCGCCAAGGCGCACGGCGAGCTGGTCGCGCGGGGCGTGGAGGTGAGCCCGGTCCAGCACTTCGAGGACGGCACCCGGGTGGACGGCCGTGGCGGGGCGTGGAACTCGTTCGTCTTCTTCAGCGACCCGGACGGCAACGGCTGGGCGATCCAGGAGTCGCCGGCCTCGTAGCGGCGCCGTCCCCCCGCCCCGACTGTCCCCCGGTCGCACCCCGGCGCCGGACCGGCCCGGCCCGGCCCGGCCGTGGGTAGGCTCGGAGGATGGTGGAAGACGAGGGAAGCGTCCGGGTGGACAGCTGGATCTGGTCGGTGCGGCTCACCAGAACCCGGGCCCTGGCGGCGGCCGCGTGCCGGGCCGGGCACGTGCGGGTGAACGGGGAGCGGGTCAAGCCCGCGCAGGCGCTCAAGCCCGGGGACGAGGTGCGCGTGCGCCAGGAGGGCTTCGAGCGGGTCGTCGTGGTGAAGCGGCTGGTCCGCAAGAGGGTCGGGGCGGCGGTCGCGGCCGAGTGCCTGGTGGAGACCGGCCCGCCGAGGCCGCCGCGCGAGCTGTCGGCGGCGGCCGGCGAGCGCGACCGGGGTGCCGGCCGGCCCACCAAGCGGGACCGGCGCGAACTGGACCAGCTGCGCCACGGATAGCCCGGCCCCAGGCGGCCCCAGCCGGGACCGACGGGAGCCGCGGTCGGCGCGTCGGGACCGGCGCGTCGGCCCGAGGCGTCAGGCCAGGGTGTCGGTGAGGACCTTGACCAGGAAGGCGTCCAGGTTCGCCACCGTGCGGGCGATCAGCTCGTCCTGCGACAGCGACCCCTCGGGCCGGCTGACCAGCGCGGACTTCTTCAGCCCGCGCAGGTAGAGCGAGCAGGCCAGATCGGCGCAGATGTAGGTGCCGACGGTGTTGCCCTCACGACCGGAGACCCCGGCCCGGCGGGCGGCCAGCAGCGCGACGCCGGAGCCGGCGTGGGTGGACAGGCACAGTGAGCACACGTTGCTCTTGGTCAGGCTGCGGCGCACCGAGGGCACCCGCAGCGTGACGCCGACCAGCTCGCCGCCGTGCTCGGCGACCAGGTAGCCGCGGTCGGGTGCGCCCTGGTCCCGCCAGCCGAGGAAGTCCAGGTGCTCCCAAGGGAGTTCGGCCAGCCCCCGGGGCAGATTGAGCCGACGGGCCTCGCCCTTGGAACAGTTGACGAAGGAGCCGCGGATCTCGTTCTCGCTCAGGGGGTTCATGATCCGCAAAGTAACACCGCGCGCGCCGGGCCGTCGTGGCATTTTCCGCCGAAGCGTCCCTCTGTGGGGCGAATGCCGGTGCGTGCCGCGGGCCGACGCGGACCGGCCCCGGTTCCCGAGCGGGCCGACGCGGACCGGCCCCGGTACCCGAGCGGGCCGACGCGGACCGGCCCGGTTCCCGAGCGGGCGCCAGGGCCGGTGGGCCACGCGGTGGTTCAGGCCTTGAAGGCGACGCCCGCGTAGGCCGAGACATCCTGCCAGCCCCCCGGCAGGTCACCCGTCGGGACGTGGCCCGCCTCGGGGCGCCAGAGCGGGAGCTGGACGAGGCCGGGCCCGGCGAACCCGAAGTCGCCGAAGAACGGCTCCACGGCGGCGCGCGGGCGCAGTACCAGCGGCGCGCTGGCGCTCTTGTAGATCCGGGTGCCCTCGGCCGCGCTCTCCCGGGAGGCGAAGTCGGGGCTGCCGTGCGAGAGGATCAGCGCGCTGCCGGGAGCGAGTGCGTCGCGCAGCGTCCGGACGATCTCCTGCGCGCCGTCCTCGTCCCGGATGAAGTGCAGCACCGCGACCAGCATCAGGGCCACCGGCCGGTCGAGGTCGACGGCGGCGCGCAGGCCGGGGTGGTCGAGGATGGTGGCCGGGTCGCGGAGGTCGGCCTCGATGACGGAGGTGTGGCCGGCCTTGTGGCTCGCCAGCAGGGCGCGGGCGTGGGTGGCCACGATCGGGTCGTTGTCGACGTACACCACGCGGGCGTCCGGGGCGACCCGCCGGGCCACCTCGCTGGTGGAGCCGACGGCGGGAATGCCGGTGCCGACGTCGACGAACTGGCGGATGCCCCGGTCGGCCACGAACTCGACGGCGCGACCGAGGAACTCACGGTTGGTACGGGCCAGCAGCGGCAGCGCGGGGTAGGCGGCGATGGCGGCCTCGGCGGCCTTGCGGTCGGCCTCGAAGTTGTCCTTGCCGCCGAGGTAGTAGTCGTACATCCGGGCGGTGTGCGGGATACCGGTGTCCAGCTCGGTGGGCGGCTGCCAGTCCTCGGCCTTCACCCAGTCCCAGTCCGTACCGACGTCCGTCGTCGCGGTGTCCTCGTGCATCCTGCTTCCGCCCCCTCAAGCTCACTGCCGGAATGCCTGCCCGTCACGGCGCCGGAGCGCCTCGGCGGGGCACCGGTCTGCGCGGGCGGACCCGCCGGGCCCCACCACGCGGTGCGCGGTGATCGTATCCGACGACACGCCGTGGAGACAGCGGGAGTTCAGGATTCCGCCGCCCGCCGGGGACGGTGCGTGTGCACGTCGTCGTGCGGGTGGCGGCGCCGGACTCGAATCGCCCCGGCGTTTCGCCGTCTCTATGCTGGCTGCCGATGACTGCCGACCGGATGACCGCCGACCGCCGCACCGTCCTGCGCGCCACCGCCAGGCTGGCCGCGCTCACCGCCGTCGGCGGGCTGCTCGGCGCCTGCGCCGGGGCCACCCCCCGCCGGGCCGACCCGGGCGCGCTCGCCGTCCACCCCGGCACCGTGGACCCGGCCGGCGGCGACCCGCTGGCGGTCGACCCGGCCTGGGCGCCCGGCGAGGGCCCGGCCTCCCCCGCCCCGGGCACCGCCGCCACCCCGGCCGACCCCCAGGCGGCGGCCTCCCCCACCGCGGCCGTCACCACCGCCGCGCCACCGGCGCCGCCCGTCCTCACGCCGCTCGCCCCGGGTACCCCGGTCGAGGTGGCGTACGGACCGCGCACCGGCAAGAACGTCGCCCTGACCTTCCACGGCAGCGGCGACCCGAAGCTGGCCACCGCCCTGCTGGAGATCGCCGAAGAGCGCGGCGCCAGGCTCACCGTGATGGCCGTCGGCAGCTGGCTGGACCAGCAGCCGCAGATGGCCCGCCGCATCCTGGACGGCGGCCACGAGTTGGGCAACCACACCCAGAACCACCAGAACATCTCCGCGATGAGCCCCGACCAGGCACGCGCCGAGATCGCCCAGTGCGCGGAGCGGCTGCAACGGCTCACCGGCTCGATCGGCCGCTGGTTCCGGCCGTCCGCCGCCCAGTACGCCACGCCGATGGTGCGCGAGCAGGCCCGGGCGGTCGGCTACGAGCACGTGCTCTCCTTCGACGTCGACCCGCGCGACTACAGCGATCCGAGCGCGGCCGAACTCCAGCGCCGGGTGCTCGGCTCGGCCAGGGGCGGTTCGGTGGTCGCCCTGCACATGGGCCACCAGTGCACGGTCGACGCGCTGCCGGCCATCCTGGACGGGCTCACCAAGGCGGGGCTCACGCCGGTCACCGCGAGCCGGCTCTGCGCCTGAGGCCTGCCCCGCCCGTCCCGGCCGCCCACTGATCACCCCGGGACGCCCGTGCCATGCTGTCGCGCATGCGCTACATCATCATCGGGGCGGGTGCGGTGGGTGGCACGATCGGTGCCCGGCTGCACGAGGGCGGTCACGACGTCCTGTTGGTCGCGCGCGGCGCGCACCTGGCGGCGCTGCGGGAGCAGGGGCTGCGGTTCGGCACCCCGGAGGGCACCCGGACGCTGCGGATCCCGGTCGCGGGCGGGCCCGAGGGTGTCGACCTGCGGCCGGACGACGTCCTGCTGCTCGCCGTCAAGACCCAGGACACCGCCGCCGCCCTGGCCGCCTGGGCGCCGCGCCCGGTCGACGGCGGCGGCACGGCGGGCGAGCGGCTGCCGCTGGTCTGCGCGCAGAACGGGGTCGAGAACGAGCGCCTCGCGCTGCGCGTCTTCCGCGAGGTGCTGGCGATGTGCGTCTGGCTGCCGTCCAACCACCTGGAGCCGGGCCGGATCACCGCCGGCGGGACGCCGGTCAGCGGCGTGCTGCGGCTGGGCGGCTATCCGGCCGGCGACGGCGGCGGGCGGGCCGCGCCGATCGCCGCCGACCTGGCCCGGTCCGCGTTCAGCGCGCACGTGGACGCCGACGTGATGCGCTGGAAGTACGCCAAGCTCCTCGGCAACCTCGGCAACGCTCTGGACGCGGTGGCCGGCCGGATCGACGGCGAGCCGCTCGGTGGCCTCCAGCGGCGGGTGATGGCGGAGGGCGCGGCGGTGCTGGCCGCCGCCGGCATCCCCCACCACGACCCACTCGACCAGGTCCGGCTGGCCGGCGAGGTGCTGCGGCAGGCGCCGGTCGCGGGGGCGCGGCGCAGCGGCAGCTCGTCCTGGCAGAGCCTGGCACGCGGCACCGGCTCGATCGAGGCGGACCACCTGAACGGCGAGATCGTGCTCCTCGGCCGGCTGCACGGGGTGGCGGCGCCGCTCAACGAGGCCCTGCAGCGGCTCGCCAACGCGTTCGCGCGGGCCCGGCGCGGCCCCGGCTCGCTCACCGACGAGGAACTGGCCGCGCTCGCGGAGCTGTGAGAACGGACCTGTGAGAACAGGGCTGTGAGGACGGGGCTGCGGGAACGCCCCGGTGCGCGCGGTCAGCCCATCGGGTCGTCGGGCCCGTACGGCCGCAGCCGCAGCGTACGGGCGTCCGTCGCGCGGATCTCCTCCGCGCGGCGGACCAGCTCTTCCAGGTCGTCCCGCCCGGCGTGGATGAACCGGCCGTGCAGCGCGTCGAAGCGGCCGCGGGCGGCGTCCACCGTCACCGCGACCATGTACGGGATGGAGCCCCAGGTCTTCATGGACCGGAACATCGGCATGCCGGCGGTCATGTCGGTGGCGACCGCGCCCGGGCTGATGTCGAGGATCACCACCCCGTGCTCGGCGAGTCCGTCGGCGAGGTTGTCCGAGAGCCGCAGCAGCGCGCTCTTGGAGGTGGCGTACGCGGTGTAGTGGCCGTCGGGGCGCAGGGCGAAGCCGGTGTTGAGGTTGACCACCCGGCCGCGGCGGCGCTCGACCATGCCGGGCAGGACGCGGCGCAGCAGGTTGTAGGGGCCGCGCAGGTTCGTCTCGATCACCTGCCACCACTGGTTGGCGTCGGTCTCCCAGAGCGGGGCCTCGGTGCGGTCGACCTGGCCGGCGTTGTTGATCAGCAGGTCGACCGGGCCGAGGTCGCGCTCGATGACGCGGACGGCCTCGCGCACCGAGCCGGGGCGGGTGACGTCGGCGGTGACGGCGACGCCGCGGGCACCGTGCCGGGCGCACTCCTTGAGGGTGTCGGTGAGGGTCTGGTGGGTGCGTCCGACCAGACCGACGGCCATGCCCTCGGCGGCGAGGCCGATGGCGATCTCCCGGCCGATGCCCCGGCCGGCTCCGGTGACCAGGGCGACCTGCCCTGTGAGCGATCCCGTCGGCATTCCCTGCTCCCTTCGCGCGGCCCCCGACCGACCCGCATTCTGTCCGGCGGCAGGCGTGCCGGACCCCGGGCGCACGGGCTTCCCGGCCGGGCTCACCCGTTCGCAGGAGCGGTCCGGGCGCCCGACCCAGCCGGGGAGGGGATGACCTACCGGCGGGTACGGAGTAGTAACGTCGTCGGGGCGGTGCATCGGTGCACACATATCGGTGCACCCACCCGCTGAACAGCAGCTTGCTGGGACACCTGCTGGGGGACCCCCAGCACCACCGAAGGGCAACTGAGTGAGTGACATCGCGCGCGTCGGAGTGATCGGCTGCGGTCTGATGGGGTCGGGCATCGCGGAGGTGTTCGCCCGCGCGGGGCTGGACGTCCTGGTGTCGGAGGCCAGCGGGGAGGCCCTGGAGTTCGGTCGTACCCGGCTGACCAACTCCCTGGAGACGGCGGTCAAGCGGGGCAAGCTGACCCCCGAGGACCGCGACGAGGCGCTGGCCCGGCTGTCCTTCACGACCGACCTGGCCGACTTCGCCGACCGCGACCTGGTGGTCGAGGCGGTCGCCGAGCGTGAGGACATCAAGGTCCAGATCTTCCAGACCCTGGACCAGGTGGTCGAGCGCCGGGACGCGATCCTGGCCTCCAACACCTCGTCGATCCCGATCGTGAAGCTGGCCGCCGCCACCTCGCGTCCGGAGCAGGTCATCGGCCTGCACTTCTTCAACCCGGCGCCGGTGCAGAAGCTGGTCGAGGTGATCCCGACGCTGACCACCTCGGCGACCACCACCGAGCGGGTCGAGGCGTTCGCCTCCCAGGTGCTCGGCAAGGAGCCGATCCGCGCCCGCGACCGCGCCGGCTTCGTGGTGAACGCGCTGCTGGTGCCGTACCTGCTGTCGGCGGTGCGGATGTTCGAGTCGGGCGTGGCGACCGCCTCCGACATCGACAAGGGCATGGAGGCCGGCTGCGCCCACCCGATGGGCCCGCTGCGCCTGTGCGACCTCATCGGCCTGGACACCATCGTCTCGATCGCCGAGTCGATGTACGACGAGTACAAGGAGCCGCTGTTCGCCGCTCCCCCGCTGCTCTCCCGGATGGTCGACGCGGGCCTGCTGGGCCGCAAGTCCGGCCGCGGTTTCTACGACTACACCGCGAGCGCCTGACCTCCTGCACCGCGAGCGCCCGGACGGCGGGAACGGTGACGGGGCCCGGGAGCGGTATCCAGCTACCCGGGCCCCTGAGGTGCCACCCAATTGCTCGCACCGGCACGTTTAAGGGTGTGGGTCATTTTCACAGCATCGTGCTTTGCCATTGGAGCTACCGCGCCAAGGGAGAGGCGCAGACGGGAGTCGAACCCGCATCCGACGCTTACGGCACACACCCGGTCGATCCGGCGCTCGGCGGCGAATGCTGAGTCTGGAGCGAGAGTCTGAGTCTTACAGGGGCGCCTCTGCCATGTTGGGCCATCCCGGCACGAAGTGCCGGGAGGAGGACTCGAACCTCCACGTTCTCCCCTGATATCAGCTTCAACTTCAGTATCAGCTTGCGCTCTTCGCGCCACCCCCGCTCTCATACGGGGGCGATCTGGGGGCTACCCGAACAGGTAGCCGAACACCGCGTCACCCACCCTGCGGTCGGTGACCTCGGAGCCGTTGGCCTCCTCGCGGGCGAACTGGACGGCCTGCTGGAGCTTCTCGACCCGCTCCAGGAGCTCGTTCACCCGCCGGGCCGGAAGGGCTCCGGAGAACTTGACGGTCGTCCAGTAGCCGACCGCGATGTCCTCGTAGTACACCTCGACCTGCGCCGGGTGCTTCTCCGTCGCCTCGGCCTTCACGTGGTTGCGCGGCACCTTCTTGGTGCGGATCGTGCGCACCGCCTCGGTCTTCCAGGAGTCCGTGGAGGCGTCGAGGTTCCAGGCCTCGGCGGCGTCCAGAACCGGCAGCTTGCGGACGAAGGTGCGCAGGTCGGTGAGCTGCTTCTCCAGGAAGAGCAGATAGGTGACCGGCACGTCGGCGACGAGGGTGCGGCCGTCGACCACGACGTCGGCGCGGGCCTCGGTGTTCGCCCAGTCCTTGGTCGCGGTGACGTCGAACAGTCGGGACAGCGTCGCGGCGGTGGTCCGCAGGACGTCCTCGGCCTTCACCTGGACGCGGGTGGACTCCGGGGGGAGCTGCTCACCCTCCTCGTCCTTGGGCTGGTACGTCCGGGAGATGCCGGCCAGCAACGCGGGCTTCTGCAAGTCCTGGTGGGACTGCGTCAGCTCCTGGAACGACTTGGACTTGACGCCCTTTTCGACGGCGATGATCTGGTTCAGCTTTGCCACGTCGTCGAACGTACCAGCGATCGCGGCGGGGTGTCACCCGATAAACGGGCGGCCCCGGAGGCCGGGCGAACGGCCTCCGCGGCCGGCAGGGCTCAGCTGTTGATGGAGTAGCTGTCGCCGTAGACCTTCCACTTCAGCGGGGGGTTGAGGTCGAAGTTCTTGGCGTTGAGGAAGACCAGCTGCTCGGTGTCGACGCGGCTGGTGTCGGAGTGCGCCTCCTCCAGCTTCATGGCGGCCCGGCGGGCGTCCAGGAAGGCCTTGAGGTAGGTGGCCTCGTCGCCGCCCTGGGCGGGGGTCTTGGCCTTCTTCAGGGCGTTCTTGCGGATGGTGCCGAAGCCCGCCTGGTCGAAGCCGCCGCCGTGCATCACGATGGCGTCGTAGTAGGCGAACTGGCCGAGCGCGCGCAGGCCGTCGGCCTTGGCCTGCTTGACGGCGGGGTTGAAGTAGACGCGGTCGCGCTCGTCGTTCTGCGCCTTCTGGAAGACGCCGTCCTTGGCGGCGGTGGCCCAGTCCCTCTCGAAGGCGCTGCCCAGGCCCGCGTGCGACTCGGTGCCGTTCACCTTGCGCAGCGCCGGCAGGTACTTGGCGAGGACGTTGCCGGGCTTGAGGTCGGTGTAGTGCTCGACGAGGTCGAGCATGTCGCCGGTGCCGGAACAGAAGCCGATGATGCCGGCGGTGTAGCCGCGGCCGTCACCGATGTCCTCGATGTACTTGTACTGCGACTTCCAGTCCAGCGAGGAGTTCTCGGCGCTGGACACCAGCTGCATCGCGATGTCCTTCTTGTGCGGGTCGTCCAGGCCGACGGCCTTGACCTGGACGACGGCGGCGGTCGGCGCCGCGTGGGCGGCGCCGGCGGCCACGACCGTGGCGGGCGCGGCCACCAGCAGGGCGGCGAGGGCTATCCGGACGGTGCGGTGCTGCGGACGGTGCATCTGACGCTCCGTGTTCCGTGGGGGCGGGCATGGGGGCGCCGCCGGCGGGGAGTTAGGAAACTTTCCTAACCAAGAAATAGCGCCCACCGGCCCACGCCCGCAAGGGCTTTGAAGGAAACTCTTCAAAGAGCCAGGTCAGCCGTCCCAGCGCCACGGCCTCCGCGCCGGACGGCGAAGGGCCCCGCCACCGGAACCGGCGACGGGGCCCTTCGAGGGGGGTGCGCGTCAGGCGCCGCGCAGGACCGCGCCGGTCCGGGCGACGGCCTCGGCCACGGCCGCCTCACGGGCCGCGGTGGCCTCGTCGGCGGTCAGCGTGCGGTCCGCCGCGCGGAAGCGCAGCGCGTACGCCAGCGACTTCCTGCCGTCGCCGACCTGCTCGCCGGTGAAGACGTCGAACAGCCGGATGGCCTCCAGCAGTTCGCCGGCGCCGGCCCGCAGCGCGGCCTCCACCTCGGCGGCCGGGACGGCCGCGTCGACGATCAGCGCCACGTCCTGGGTCGCGACCGGGAACGCGGAGACGGCCGGGCCCGAGGCCCGCACGGCACCGTCGGCGGTCAGCAGGTCGAGGTCGACCTCCATCGCGCTGGTGCGCTCGGGCAGGCCGAGCGCCTTGACGACGCGCGGGTGCAGCTCACCGGCGTGGCCGACCACCCGGTCGGTACCGGCGACCACCAGCTCGGCGCAGCGGCCCGGGTGCCAGGGAGCCAGCCGGCCCTGGCGGACGGCCAGTTCGACGCCGGCGGCGCGGGCCACCGCACGGGCGGCCTCGATCGCGTCGGCCCAGGAGGCCGGAGCGCCCTTGCCCCACCAACCGGACGGCAGCCGCTCGCCCGCGAGGGCGGCGGCGATCCGGCGCGGCTGGTCCGGGAGCGCGGCGTCGAGGGCGGCCAGCTCCTCGTCGCTCGGACGGCGGTCGACGGCCGGACGCGGCGCGACGGTCTGCTCGTCCTTGGGCAGGAAGACGGTCCCCGTCTCGAAGATCGCCAGATCGGTGTTGCCGCGGCCGATGTTGCGGCGCAGCGCCCCGAGCAGGCCCGGCAGCAGCGTGGTGCGCAGCGCCGGCTCCTCGTCGTTGAGCGGGTTGACCAGCTTCACCGTGCGGCGGCGCCGGTCGTCCTTCTCCAGGCCGAGCCCGTCGAAGGCGGCCTCGCCGACGAACGGGTAGTTGTTGACCTCCACGTAGCCGGCGCCGGCCAGCGCGACACCGACCCGGCGGTGGGTGCGCTGGGCCTCGGTGAGGCCCTTGCCCGGCGGCACGGTGGGCATCCGGGCGGGCACGTTGTCGTACCCCTCCAGGCGGATGACCTCCTCCGCGAGGTCGTACGGGTCGGTGAGGTCGGGGCGCCAGGTCGGCGGGGTGACCTCCAGGACGTCGGCGCCCGCGACGGAGCAGCCGATCTCCTGCAGGCGCCGGGTGACGCTCTCGCGGCCGTACGTGGTGCCGGCCACGCGGTCCGGCAGGTCCGCGGCGATGGTGATGGTGCGCACCGGGTGCGGGGCCGCGATGTCGGTGACCCCGGCCTCGGCGGTGCCGCCGGCGATCAGGACCAGCAGGTCGACGGCGCGCTGCGCGGCGGCGCGGGCGGCCTCCGGGTCGACGCCGCGCTCGAAGCGCTTGGACGCCTCGGAGGGGAGCTTGTGCCGCTTGGCGCCGCGGGCGATGACGACCGGGTCGAAGTGCGCCGCCTCGATGATCACCTCGGTGGTGCCCGGACCGGCGGCCGGGTCGAGGATCTCGGTGGAGGCGCCGCCCATGACACCGGCCAGGCCGATCGGGCCGCTGTTGTCGCAGATCAGCAGGTCCTCGGCGGAGAGCTTGCGCTCGGTGCCGTCGAGGGTGGTCAGGGTCTCGCCCTGCTCGGCCCGGCGGACCAGGATCGGCCCGTCCACGCGCTGCTTGTCGTAGGCGTGCAGCGGCTGGCCGACCTCCAGCATCACGTAGTTGGTGATGTCCACGGCCAGCGAGATCGGCCGGATGCCGGCCTTCTGCAGGCGGCGCTGGAGCCAGATCGGCGACTTGGCGGTCGGGTCGAGACCGATCACCGTACGCGCCACGAAGCGGTCGCAGCCGGCCGGGTCGGCGACCTTGACCAGGTAGCCGTAGGAGTTCGCCGGGGGCACGTCGAGCAGCGCCGGGTCGGCCAGCGGCAGCCCGTACGCGGCGGCGGCCTCGCGGGCCACCCCGCGCATCGAGAGGCAGTAGCCGCGGTCCGGGGTGACGGCGATGTCCAGCACCTCGTCGACGAGCTGGAGCAGCTCGATGGCGTCGGTGCCGGGCTCGTACTCCGGCGGGAGGACGATGATGCCGTCGTGATCGTCGCCCATGCCCAGCTCGCGGGCGGAGCAGATCATGCCGGCCGAGGTGTGGCCGTAGGTCTGGCGGGCCGCGATCGGGAACGGGCCGGGCAGCACGGCGCCCGGGAGGACGACCACGACCTTGTCGCCGACGGCGAAGTTGGTCGCGCCGCAGACGATCTCCTGCGGCTCGCCGGTGCCGTTGGCGTCACCGACGTTGACGTAGCAGTGCCGGATCGGCTTCTTGAAGCCGGAGAGCTCCTCGATGGAGAGCACCTGGCCGACCACCAGCGGGCCCTTGAGGTCGGCGCCGATCTGCTCGACCGTCTCGACCTCCAGACCGGCGCGGACCAGTCGCTCCGCCACGTCACGGCCGGTCTCGCCGGCCGGCAGGTCGACGTACTCGCGCAGCCAGGAAAGCGGGACGCGCATCAGATCTCCATCCCGAACGGGAGGGTGAAGCGCACGTCACCCTCGACCATGTCGCGCATGTCGGCGACGTTGTGACGGTTCATCAGGATCCGCTCCAGGCCCAGGCCGAAGGCGAACCCGCTGTAGCGGCTCGGGTCGATGCCGCAGGCGACCAGCACCCGCGGGTTGACCACGCCGCAGCCGCCGAGCTCGATCCAGCCCTCGGAGGAGCAGGTGCGGCAGGGCTTGTCCGGATTGCCGACGCTCTCGCCGCGGCAGACGAAGCACTGCAGGTCGATCTCGGCGCTCGGCTCGGTGAACGGGAAGTACGAGGGCCGCCAGCGCAGCTCCAGCCCGTCCCCGATCAGCTTGGAGACCAGCAGCTCGATGGTGCCCTTGAGGTCGGCGAAGGTGATGCCCTCGTCCACGGCCAGACCCTCGACCTGGCGGAAGACCGGGGTGTGGGTGGCGTCCAGCTCGTCCGTCCGGTAGACCCGGCCGGGGCAGACCACGTAGATGGGGGGCTCGCGGTCGAGCATGGTGCGGGCCTGGACCGGGGAGGTCTGGGTGCGCAGCACCACGCCGGAGTCGGCGGAGCCGTCCGGGGCCTGGACGAAGAAGGTGTCCTGCATCGAGCGGGCCGGGTGGTCCGGGCCCAGGTTGAGGGCGTCGAAGTTCAGCCACTCGGCCTCGACCTCGGGGCCCTCGGCGACCTGGTAGCCCATCGCGACGAAGGTGTCCTCGATGCGCTCGGCCAGTGTGGTCAGCGGGTGGCGGGCGCCGCGCGGGGTCCGGTCGTAGGGCAGTGTGACGTCCACCGCCTCCTCGACCAGGACGCGGGCGTCGCGCTCCGCCTCCAGCTCGGCCTGGCGCCGGGCGAGCGCCTGGTTGACGGCGCCGCGGGCCTGGCCGATCAGCTTGCCGGCGGCGGCCTTGGCGTGCGGGGGCAGAGCGCCGATCTCGCGGTTGGCGAGGGAGAGCGCGGAGCGGTCGCCGGTGTGGGCGACCTTGGCCTGCTTCAGCTCGTCGAGGGTGGTGGCGGCCGCGAAGGCCTGGACGGCCTCGTCCCGGGCCTGCTCCACCACCTCGGGCTTGAGGGCCTCGACCTCGACCGGGTCGTACGACTTGTTGGGTGCCGACATCTCTATCTTCCCGTGCTCCTGCTCGTCCGTGCTCAGGTAAGGGCTCGTGCCTTCGCGTGACGCCCGGCGTGGCCGGGGCACGGGCAGCCCCCGCCGCGGTACTCCGGAGGGGTGTCCGCGGCACAGCCGCGCAGGGCGTCCCACAACGCCAAAGGTCGAGTGTAGTCGCAGCGCGTGGCGCGGCTGCCGTGAAGCCCGTCCGGCCTCCCGATCCACGGCGTTCCCCGGGGGTGGCCCTGCCGCCGCCCGGAGCGTGCCGCGGCTGTCGTCCAGGCTCCGTCAGAGCATGAAGTCGGGCACGCCGGCGGGCAGGATGAATCGGAACCGGGCGCCGCCGCCGGGTGCGCGGTCGACGCGGATCGACCCGCCGTGGGCCTCCACGACGCCCTTGACGATGTAGAGGCCCAGACCGGTGCCGCCGCGCTTGGAGCCGCGCCAGAAGCGGGTGAAGACGCGCGGCATCGAATCCTCGGGGATGCCCGTTCCTTCGTCGCTCACGGTGACCGCGGTGCCTTCCACTGTGCGGGGAGGGGTGCCGGAGCGCTCCCAGACGGGTGCCTCGACGACCTCCTTGGCCGGTGCCACCTCGATCGTGACAGTTCCCTCACCGTGGCGCACCGCATTTTCCAGCAGGTTCGCGAGCACCTGGTCGACCTTGTCCGGGTCGGCCCAGAGCACGGTGAGCGGCTCGCTGATCCGGATGTCGAAGCGGCTCTCGGGGATGCCGGTGGCGACCTTGCGGTCCACGTGCCGGCGCACGGCGGCGGCCAGGTCGACCACCTGCCTGCGCAGCTCCAGCCGGCCGGCGTCGATCCGGGAGATGTCCAGCAGCTCGGCGATCAGCCGGGTGACCCGGTCGGCGTCCGCGTCGACGGTCTCCAGCATCAGCCGCTTCTGCCCGTCGGTGAAGCGCTCCCACTTGGCCAGCAGGGTCGCGGTGAAGCCCTTGACGCTGGTGAGCGGCGAGCGCAGCTCGTGGGCGACGGTGGCGATCAGCTCGGCGTGGCTGCGCTCGGTGCGGCGGCGGGCCTCGGTGCCGCGCAGGGCGATCACCAGCCGCTCCAGCGGCGCCTGCGGGCGGGCGCGCACGTAGCGGGCGGAGACCAGCACCTCACGGCCTCCGGGGAGCAGCAGGTTGCGCTCGGGCTGGCTGGTGCGGGTCGCCAGGCCGCCGTACGGGTCGGTCAGCTGCCACCAGCGGCGGCCGTCCAGGTCCTCCAGCGGGAGGACGTGCTCCAGCGGGCTGCCGAGCGCGGTGTCCTGGGGAATGCCGGTGAGCCGGGCGGCGGTGCGGTTGAAGCAGACCACCCGGCCCAGGGCGTCGGCGACCACCAGGCCGTCCGGCAGGTCGTCCGGGTCGAGCTCTGGCCCGCTGCCGACCATGGGTGTCCTCCCCGATTACCCACCGTGTCTTTCCCCCCACCGAGGCAGACCCTAGCGTCTCGCGGCCCCCCGCAGTAGGGCCCACGGCGTCGCGATGGCGACTTCCGGGGGCGCCCGGGGGCGGTCTACGCCTGCGTGCGGCAGCCACCGGGCGAGCGCTGGGCCCGTGCGGAGGCGTAGAGGCAGACGGCTGCGGCCGTCGCCAGGTTGAGGCTCTCGGCGTGTCCGTGGATCGGTACGCGCACCACCTCGTCGGCGAGTGCGCGGGTCTCCTCCGGGAGCCCCCAGGCCTCGTTGCCGAACACCCATGCGCCGGGCGCGCCCAGCGTGCCCTCGTCGAGCTCCCGGTCGAGGTCGCGCTCGCCCGCGCCGTCCGCGGCCAGCACCCGCACGCCGGCCTCGCGCAGCCGCCCGACCGCCTCCTCCACCGGCACGCCCACGGCGACCGGCAGGTGGAACAGGCTGCCGACGGACGCCCGGACGGCCTTCGGGTTGTACAGGTCCACCGACGCGTCGGTGAGCACCACGGCGTCCGCGCCGGCCGCGTCGGCGGTCCGCAGCACGGTGCCGGCGTTGCCGGGGTCGCGCACGTGGGCGAGCACCGCGACCAGCTTGGGGCGGGCCCTGAGCACCTCGGCGAACGGTGTGTCGATGAACCGGCAGAGCGCCACGATGCCCTGCGGGGTCACGGTGTCGCAGATCTCCGCGATGACCTCGTCGGTGGCGGTGAGCACCGCCAGCCCCTCGGCGAGGGCGGCGGCGACGATCCCGGCGTGCCGCTCGGCGGCCTCCGGCGTCGTGTAGACCTCGACCACGGCGTGGTCGTCCGAGCCCGGCAGCTTCCCGAACGCGACGGCCTCACGGACGGCCTGCGGGCCCTCCGCGAGGAAGCGGCGCTCCTTGGTGCGCTGGTTCCGCTTGGCGAGCCGGCGGGCGGCGACGACGCGGGGCGAGCGCAGGGAGGTCAGCAGGGGGGTGTCGGTGCTCGACATGGTCTCGTCTCTGAGGCGGGGCGCCGGTGGCGTGCAGGGACTGTGGCGGGCGGAACGCAAAACCGGACCCGCAGGGAGAGCCTGCGGGTCCGGTCAGTGCGACGAACCGATCCCGGGAGGATCAGGCCGATCCAGGAGGATCAGGCGGCGTCGGCGGCGGCCCTCGGGGCGTTGACGTCGGCCGGCAGCGCCTTCTGCGCAACCTCGACGAGCGAGGCGAACGCGCCCGGGTCGTTGACCGCGAGGTCGGCCAGCATCTTGCGGTCGATCTCGACGCTGGCGGCCTTCAGGCCCTGCACGAAGCGGTTGTAGGTGATGCCGTTGGCACGGGCCGCAGCGTTGATGCGCTGGATCCACAGCTGACGGAAGTCGCCCTTGCGCTTCTTGCGGTCGTTGAAGTTGTAGACCAGCGAGTGGGTGACCTGCTCCTTGGCCTTGCGGTACAGCCGCGAGCGCTGGCCCCGGTAGCCGCTGGCGCGCTCCAGGATGACCCGGCGCTTCTTGTGGGCGTTGACTGCCCGCTTGACGCGTGCCACTTGATTACTCCTTGGGTTGGACCACGGACTACTTCACGCGGTCCGTCATTCGAATGGGTCGGGAAGGATCAGCTGTCCCGCTCACGGCTCACGCCGGGCGGGAGGGCGATCACTTGCCGAGAAGCTTCTTGATCTTCTTGGCGTCAGCGGGGGCCACCTCGACGGTGCCGGCCAGCTTGCGGGTCAGCGTCGAGGGCTTGTGCTCCAGGTAGTGGCGGCGACCGGCGCGCTCGCGCAGGACCTTGCCGGAGCCACTGATCTTGAAGCGCTTGCTGGCGCCACTGTGCGTCTTCTGCTTCGGCATTTCGCCGTATCTCCTCGTCGGTCCGTCCACGCCCGCGCGGTGTGCGCCGCGCGGGCGTGAAGGATGGATCTGCGGTCACCGGGCGGGACGCCCGGTGACCTTGGTGGCCGGTCTCCCGAACCGCCCTGGCCGGTGAAGGCTCAGGCGTCCTGGGAGGCCTCGGCCGGCTGCTCGACCTCGGCGGCGTCCTCGACGTCGGCCTCGTCGGCCTCCGCCTCGGCCGCGGCGTTCTCGGCCTCAAGCGCTGCGTCCTCGTCGACCTCGGCGGCGTCGGAGCCGGGGGTGCGGCCCTGTCGCTCGGCCTTGCGGGCGTCCGCGATAGCGCGGGCCTCGGCCATCGCCTCGGTCTTCTTCTTGTGCGGGCCGAGAACCATGATCATGTTTCGGCCGTCCTGCTTGGCCGAGGACTCGACGAAGCCCAGGTCCTGGACGTCGTTGGCCAGCCGCTGCAGCAGTCGGAAGCCCAGCTCGGGGCGGGACTGCTCACGACCGCGGAACATGATCGTGATCTTGACCTTGTCGCCCTGCTTGAGGAACCGAACGACGTGACCCTTCTTGGTGTCATAGTCGTGCGGGTCGATCTTCGGCCGGAGCTTCATCTCCTTGATGACCGTGTGCGCCTGGTTCTTGCGCGCCTCACGGGCCTTCATGGCCGACTCGTACTTGAACTTGCCGTAGTCCATGAGCTTGCACACCGGCGGCCGGGCGGTCGCCGCGACCTCGACGAGGTCGAGGTCGTACTCCTGCGCGAGCTCCAGCGCCTTGGCAAGCGGCACGATGCCGACCTGCTCGCCGCTGGGACCGACGAGTCGCACCTCGGGGACGCGAATCCGGTCGTTGATGCGGGGCTCGGTGCTGATGGGGCCTCCTAGGTTGCACCTTCTGCGATGCGGCCGTCGGACGGCGGTCGCACGTAGTGGACTCGACCACTGGGCGGGGCTTCATTCGTGCTGCGCTGCCTACCTTGCTGAGTGGCACTGCATGCACCGCGACACGAAAAAAGCCCCGCTCGGTACAAGCGGGGCTCCACACAACCGGGGGCCGCACCCGGTGAGGGGTGCTGCTGGCGACTCGGCGCCTGGGCGCCCGTCGCGGACCGGGACCCGTCGACCGCGAGGTCGATCGGGTGGGAGACTTTCGCGGTTGCCCTCTCGGGCCTCCTGGGTGGAGCCTCCACTTGCTGGCCGGGGGCCCTCAGGGGCTCCTGGCCGGTCAGTCTCGAATCATACAGCGTTTCGGCCGTGCTCGGTATTCCGCCCCTCGCTCCCCGCGACCCGGGCCCCCGCCCGCCCCCTTGTACGCTCCTCGGGTACGGACACCGGCACGACGGAACGAGCCCCCCTTGAGCAGCGAGCCCACCCAGAACCCCGCCGCGGACGACGAGGCGATCGGTTTCGACGACCTCACCCGGGACATCGCCGAGGTCCCGGCCGTCGAGGTGATCACGACCGTGGCGGTGCACCTGATGAGCGCCGCCGCCGTCAAGTGCGGCCTGGCCGAGGGCGGCGAGGCCGACAAGGACCTCGACGAGGCGCGCAAGCTGATCACCGCACTGGCCGGGCTGGTCACCGCCGGCGCCCCCGAGATCAGCAACTTCCACGCCGCCCCGCTGCGGGACGGCCTGAAGTCGCTCCAGCTGGCCTTCCGCGAGGCGTCGCTCGTCCCGGACGCGCCGGGCGCCGGGCCGGGCGAGAAGTTCACCGGGCCGGTCTACGCCTGAGAGCCGGTCCACGCCCGAGAGCCGCCAGGACGCGCCGGCGCCCCCTCCGCCCGGTGGGCGAGGGGCCGCCGGCGCGTCCGGTCCGTCCCGTGCCCCCGCGCTAGCGGCGGTAGAGGGGCTCTCCGGGCAGCCCGGCGTCGGCCGGCAGGACGGCCAGGCCCAGACCCCGGTCGAGCCGGACCCGCAGCACCGGGTCGGCCGCGACGGCCTGCCCGAGCCGCTGCGCGGCCGCCTGGACGGCCTGCTGGTCCAGTGCCGGGTCGAACACCACCGCGAGCAGCCCGTCCCCCTCCTGGTAGGGCGCCAGCAGACCGCTCACCACCTGCGGCTCGGCCGCCAGCAGCGCCCGGACGGCCTCGCGCACCTCGGGGTCGCGCACCGGCGGCAGGTACGGCCGGTTCTCCGCCAGCGCGCGCAGCCGGGCCCCGGACAGCTGGTAGGGCACCGGGCCGGCCGGATCGATCAGCAGGGTGTCCGCACGCTCGGAGTAGGCGACCATCGCGGCCTGCGGGGCGGCGACCGGTGCCGGGCGGGCGTCGGCCCGCCAGCGGGTCATCGCCTCCATCGAGGTGAAGGCCGGCAACGCCCGGCGGCCGTCCGCGGCCTCGATCACCGGGACGGCCATGTCACTGGTCTTCTCGTGCTTGTGCCCGTGCTCGTCCAGTTCCACCTCGCCGAGGACGGCGACGATCGGGACCATCAGCCGGGTCGGCGTCAGCGCCGCGAGCACCTCCGGCTCGGCCGCGCGCTCCCGCGACCAGCGCGCGAGCGCCTCGGCGAGAGCCGGGTCGGCCGTGCCGTCGTCGGCGGCGAATCCTGGGTTCGGGATGTTCTTGCGGTCCACCCGGCCGACCCTATGCCACCTCACACCCGCCGCCGGATCGTGGCGGATCACGCGCCGTCGGGGCGGATCACCCGTCGCGGGTCTACCCACCGGTAGTCCGCTGTGGCACTCTGCGCCCATGGCCACGCTCGAAGCTGCTGCCCGCACCGCCGCCGCGCCCTCGCCGGCGGCCGACCGAGCCCGGTACAACCGGGCCACCGCCCACCTGGACGGCCCGGTGGCCGTCGTCGACCTGGAGGCCTTCGACGCCAACGCCGCCGACTTGGTCCGCCGGGCGGGCGGCAAACCGGTCCGGGTGGCCAGCAAGTCGGTGCGCTGCCGGGCGCTGCTGGAGCGGGTGCTGGCCACGGACGGCTTCGCCGGGGTGATGAGCTTCACCCTGGGCGAGTCGCTCTGGCTGGCCCGCGCCGGCGTCCGCGACGTCCTGCTGGCCTACCCCAGCGCCGACCGGGCCGGCTTCGCCGAGCTGACCGCCGATCCGGCGGCGGCCGCCGCGGTCACCGTACTGGTGGACGACCCGGCCCAGCTCGACCTGATCGACGCGGCCCGGACCGGCCCCGCCGAGGTGCGGGTCTGCCTGGAGCTGGACACCTCGCTGCAGCTGTTCGGCGGGCGGGTACGGGTCGGTGCCCGGCGCTCGCCGATGCGCACGCCCGAGGACCTCGGCGCCTTCGCCGAACTGGTGCAGCGCCGCCGGGGATTCCGGGTGGTCGGGCTGATGGCCTACGAGGGGCACATCGCCGGGGTGGGCGACAGCGTGCCCGGGCGGCCGGTGCGCTCCCGGGTGATCCGGCTGATGCAGGCGACGGCCCGGGCCGAGCTGGCCGAGCGGCGCGCGGCGACCGTCCGGCGGCTGCGCAAGGTGGCCGAGCTGGAGTTCGTCAACGGCGGCGGCACCGGCAGCGTCGAGTCGACCGTGGCGGAGCGGGCGGTCACCGAGGTGGCGGCCGGCTCGGGGCTGTACGCGCCGCAGCTGTTCGACAACTACCGTGCGTTCCGCGGCCGGCCGGCCGCGCTGTTCGGCCAGCCGGTGGTGCGCCGGCCCGGCCTCGGCGTGGTGACGGTGCTCGGCGGCGGCTACCCGGCCTCCGGCGCAGCCGGGCCGGACCGCTCGCCGGTGCCCTACCTGCCGCGGGGGCTGCGCTACGACCCGATGGAGGGCGCCGGCGAGGTGCAGACCCCGCTGCTCGGCCCGGCCGCCGACGACCTGCTGATCGGCGACCGGGTCTGGTTCCGACACGCCAAGGCGGGTGAGCTGTGCGAGCGCTTCGCCGAGCTGCACCTGATCGACGGCGACACGGTGGTGCGCACCGTCCCGACCTACCGGGGCGAGCTGAAGACCTTCCTCTGACCACGCCGGATTCCCCTCTGTGGCACCGCCGTTGCTCTACCGTGGTTCCGACAGGACCGGACGTGACCCCAGGGGGCAGCCGTGGAGGCCGAAATCGTGCAGCAACTGGTGACGTCGGGCGCCACCACACTGGTCGGACTGATGGCCACCGAGGCCTGGACGCAGGCCCGTTCGCGCTTCGCCGCGCTGTTCGGGCGGGGCGAGGGCGACGAGACGGAGGCGGCCGCGCTGGAGCGCTCGCGGGCGGTCATCACCCGCGCCCAGGAGAGCGGTGACACCGGGGCCGTCGACGACCTGACCGGCACCTGGCGCGGCCGGCTCCGCCAGGCACTGCTGGAGGACCCCGGGGCGGCGGACGAACTCCAGCGCATTCTGGACGAGTTCAGGCCGCAGCTGCCCAACCGGGGCGCCGGCATCCAGTACAACACCGTCAGCGGAACGGTGCACGGCAACGTGATCCAGGCCCAGAACGTGCACGGGGGCGTGAACTACCACCAGAGCGCGCAGCCGCCGATCCGACCGTTCACCGGCCACTGACCTTTTCCCAGCCTTAAAGAGGCCCGAGGGGACGCCTAACTCCTGCGTCCCCTCGGGCCTCTGTGCTGCGCGTACGGCTACAGTCCGTCAAAAAGTGCGCCACGACCGGCTATTGCCAGTTGGTCTAGTCCAATCATACGCTCAGCCCGGGTCCCGCGCGCCGGGCCGGCGGCCCCCGGGGCAGACGTGCCCCTCCCCCACACTCTCGGTCCGGAACACTGGTCAAGGAGTCCCCACCCCATGTCCATCAAGCGAAGTGCCCTGTCCCTCGGTGTCATAGGCGCCGCGGTCCTCGCCGTTTCGGCGACCGCCGCCGGCACCGCCAGCGCCCACGGTGCCATGACCAACCCGGTCAGCCGGATCGCGGCCTGCTACGCCGAGGGACCGGAGACCCCCAGGTCCCAGGTCTGCAAGGACCTCGTGGCGATGAGCGGCACCCAGCCGCTGTACGACTGGAACGAGGTCAACATCGCCAACGCGAACGGCAACCACCAGGCGCTGATCCCGGACGGCAAGCTCTGCTCGGCCAACCGCGACAAGTACAAGGCGCTCGACATGCCGCGCACCGACTGGCCGGCCACCCCGGTCAGCGCCGGTTCGTTCGCCTTCAAGTTCCGCGTCACCGCCGCGCACGTCGGCACCCAGACCGTCTACATCACCAAGGCCGGCTACGACCCGACCAAGCCGCTGAAGTGGTCCGACCTGGAGTCGACCCCGGTCGCCCAGGTGCAGGTCACCCGCACCGCCACGGACGGGTACTACAACTACGCGGGCACGCTGCCGCAGCGCACCGGCCGCCAGCTGCTCTACATGATCTGGCAGCGCAGCGACAGCCCCGAGGCGTTCTACAGCTGCTCCGACGTCGACTTCGGCCAGCCCGCGGCCACCGCCGGCCAGACCGTGTCGGCGCTCTCCGCGCAGGCTCCGGCCGCACCGAGCGAGGAGCAGATCACCGCGGGCCGGTCCAAGTCCACCGTCGCCCACCACGGGCACGGCGGCAACGCCAACGAGCCGGCGGGCGCGGTGGTCCCGACCGCCAGCGCCGCCGTCGGCGGCTCGGCCACCGGTCCGCTGCTGCTCGCCGGCGCCGCCGCGATCGGCGGCGGCTGGGCCGGCCTGGTGCTCCGGCGCCGTCGCTTCGAGGCTGTTCGACGCGACTCCTGACCGCCGGAGGCCTGGGCCGGACCGCCCACCGACCCCCGTGCGGTCCGGCCCAGGCGATCCCCAGCACGGCGTGTGAACACGGCGGCGGCCCACCCGGAGGAGTCCGGGTGGGCCGCCGTACGTGAGCGGAGCGGCGTGGTCAGGTGGTGGTACCGCCGTCGGGGCCGGCCCCCGGGAAGGCGGGCACCTTGCCGGTGTAGTCGGCGATGCCCTTGACGATGGTGTCCATCATGGCGACGTCGGGCGCCTTGGCGGCGATGTCGAAGCCGAGGTGGACGGAGACCAGCGACTTGCCGTCGGCGGCCGGGAAGACGACGGTCTGCACGTAGCCGTCGTTGCCCTTCGCCGCGTCGACCTTCCACCGGACCAGGTAGCCGTCCCGGCCGTCGACCTTGACCGCCTCGGACTTCAGCTCCTCGTGGGAGTTGAGGTCGTTGTACGAGTCCTTGGCCGCCTTCTCGATGTCGGCCTTGGCCGCCGCCTGGACGTCGGTGCCGCCGCCGGCGATCCGGCCGGTGTTGGCGCCGCCCAGCGAGCAGTTGCCGCCGCCCTCGCATGTGTAGAGGCCCACGCTCAGCGCGGCGAAGCCGTCGGGGGTGGTGCCGCCCTGCCAGCCGGCGGGAACCGGCAGGGTGATCCGGTTCACCAGGTCGGCGGCGGGACCGCTGCCCTGACCGTTACCGCCGTTGCCCTTGCCCTGCCCCTGTCCGTTGCCCTTGCCCTGGCCATTGCCATTGCCCTTTCCCTGGCCCTGGCCCTGGCCGTTGCCCTTGCCCTGGCCGTCGCCGCCCTGACCGCCGTCGGGCCCGCCCAGATCGGGCAGACCGCTCCACGGGCCCTCCTCGCCGTACGGCGGGGCCGGCCGGGGCGTGCGGTGCGAGGCACGCGGCTCCCCGTGCCCGTCCATCGCCAGGTAGGTGATCCCGGAGCCGGCGCCGAGGCCCAGCAGGGCCGCGGCCGTGGCCGCGATCACCAGCTTGGACGGCCTGCGCCGGGCCTTGGGCGCGGGCGGTGCGATCGCACCGTAGGCGGCGCCGAAGGGGGGCGGCTCCGGGTAGCGGACCGTCGGCCCGCTCCCCAGCACCTCCCCCTCCAGCACCCGGGTCTCGGCGGTCGCGTCCGGCCCCGGAGCGCCCGGCGCCGCGGGCTCCGGCGTCGTCGGGGCGTCCGACGGTGCGGGCCGGGTGTCGGCCGTCCAGCCCTTGCCGTCCCACCAGCGCTGCGGTCGCGGTTCGCTGGTGATGTCCTTCGGGTCCGGGTACCACCCGGCGGGAATC
Source organism: Kitasatospora sp. NPDC050463 (assembly GCF_040655255.1). Classification (NCBI taxonomy): domain Bacteria; kingdom Bacillati; phylum Actinomycetota; class Actinomycetes; order Kitasatosporales; family Streptomycetaceae; genus Kitasatospora; species Kitasatospora sp. NPDC050463. The sequence continues at coordinate 97,368 of NZ_JBFAJO010000005.1, read as the reverse complement.
TGCTCGCTCACGACAGAGAATCTAAAGGCAGCCGGATAAACGCGATATCAGCGCGACCGCCAATTCCCGGCATTCTGCATGAGATTACGGTGAGAAGGCGGAACGGAGGGCTAGATCGGGGTCACATAGGCTCCCGCGATGCCGCCGTCCACCAGGAACTCGCTCGCCGTGATGAACGAGGAGTCGTCGCTGGCGAGGAAGGCGACCGCGGCCGCGATCTCCTCGGGCCGCGCGAAGCGGCCGAGCGGAATGTGCACCAGCCGGCGGGCCGCCCGCTCCGGGTCCTCGGCGAACAGCTCGCGCAGCAGCGGGGTGTCCACCGGCCCGGGCGAGAGCGCGTTGACGCGGATGCCCTCCCGGGCGAACTGCACGCCCAGCTCGCGGGACATCGCCAGCACCCCGCCCTTGGAGGCGGTGTACGAGATCTGCGAGGTGGCCGCGCCCATCCGGGCCACGAAGCTGGCGGTGTTGATGATCGAGCCGCGACCGTGCCGCCGCATGTACGGCAGCGCCGCCTTGCAGCACAGGTAGACGGAGGTCAGGTTGACCTCCTGCACCCTGCGCCAGGCCGCCAGCTCGGTGGTGAGGATGGAGTCGTCCTCCGGCGGCGAGATGCCCGCGTTGTTGAAGGCGACGTCCACGCTGCCGTAGGTCTCGTAGGCCTCGTCGAAGAGCGCTTCGACCATGTACGGGTCGGTGACGTCGGTGTGCACGAACAGGCCGCCGACCTCCTGGGCGACCGCCTTGCCGGAGCCCTCGTCGACGTCGGCGCAGACCACCTTGGCGCCCTCGGAGGCGAGCCGGCGGGCGGCGGCCAGTCCGATGCCGCTGCCCGCTCCGGTGATCACGGCCGTACGGCCGACCAGGCGCCGGCAGACCGGGCCGTCCTTCTCGGTCGCGGCGGGCTTCTCACTCATGGCCGGCTCCTACTCCTCGCTCTGGATGAACACGTTCTTGGTCTCGGTGAAGTGGACCAGCGCGTCGGGCCCGAGCTCCCGGCCGATGCCGGAGTCGCCGAACCCGCCGAAGGGCGTCCAGTACCGCACCGAGGAGTGCGAGTTGACGGACAGGTTGCCCGCCGCGACGCCCCGGGCCAGCCGCAGCGCCCGGCCGACGTCCCGCGTCCAGATGGAGCCGGAGAGCCCGTAGCGGGTGGCGTTGGCCAGCCGCACGGCGTCCGCCTCGTCGTCGAAGGGGAGCACCACCGCGACCGGGCCGAAGATCTCCTCGGTCGCCGCGGGCACGCTCGGGTCGGCGGGGGCGAGCACGGTGGGCGGGTACCAGAAGCCGGGGCCGTCGGGCACCGCGCCGCGGGCCAGCACCGGCAGCTCGGGGGTGACGTAGGAGGCGACCCGGCGGACCTGGGCGGCGGAGATCAGCGGGCCGAGTTCGGTGTCCGGATCGGCCGGATCCCCGGTGCGGACGGCTCCGACGGCGGGCAGCAGCAGGGCGAGGAAGTCGTCGAGGGCCTCGCGCTGGACCAGGATGCGGCTGCGCGCGCAGCAGTCCTGTCCGCTGTTGTCGAGGAAGGACATCGGGTCGGCGGCGCGGGCGAGGTCGGCGTCCGCGAAGACGATGTTGGGGCTCTTGCCGCCGAGTTCGAGGGTGACCCGCTTGGCCCGGGCCGCGCAGCGGGCGGCGACCTCCTTGCCGACCAGGGTCGAGCCGGTGAAGACGATCTTGCGGACCGCGGGGTGGTCGACCAGGGCCCGCCCGGTGGTGGCGCCGGCGCCGGGAACGACCTGGAGGAGACCCTCCGGAAGCCCTGCGGCGAGGGCGAGTTCGGCCAGCCGCAGCGCGGTGAGCGGGGTGGCCTCGGCGGGCTTGAGGAGCACGGCGTTGCCCGCGGCGAGGGCGGGGGCGAAGCCCCAGGCGGCGATCGGCATCGGGAAGTTCCACGGGGCGATCACCCCGACCACCCCGATCGGCTCGTGGAAGGTGATGTCCAGGCCGCCGGCCACCGGGATCTGGCGGCCGGTCAGCCGCTCCACCCCGCCGGCGGCGTACTCCAGAAGGTCGCGGACGTTGCCGGCCTCCCAGCGGGCGTTGCCGAGGGTGTGGCCGGCCTCGCTCACCTCCAGGGCGGCCAGCTCGGGGATGTGCGCCTCGACCTGGTCGGCGAAGCGGCGCAGCTGCCGGGCACGTTCGCCGGGGGCGAGCGCGGCCCAGCCCTGCTGGGCCTTGAGGGCGCGCTGGACGGCGGCGTCCAGCTGCGCCGGGGTGGTGTCGGGGACGGTGCCGAGCGGCTCGCCGGTGGCGGGGTTGAGGACGGTGCAGGCGGCGGGACTCTCCATGCCGCTCACATCCGCTCGAAGGACCGGTAGCGCTCCCAGTCGGTGACGGCGCTGTCGTACGCGTCCTGCTCGACCCGGGCCATGTGCAGGTAGTGCTCGACCACGTCACTGCCGAACGCGACGCGGGCGAGCTCGCTCCCGGCCCAGCGGTCGGCGGCCTCGCGCAGCGAGCCGGGCACCCGGGCGTACTCGTCGACGGCGTAGGCGTTGCCGAGGCAGGGGGCGGGCAGTTCGAGCTTGTGCTGGAGGCCGTGCAGGCCGGCGGCGATCATGCCGGCCACGGCGAGGTACGGGTTGACGTCACCGCCGGGGACGCGGTTCTCCATCCGCAGGCTCGGACCGTGGCCGACCACCCGGTAGGCGCAGGTCCGGTTGTCCCGGCCCCAGGCGACGGCGGTCGGGGCGAAGGAGCCGGGCCGGTAGCGCTTGTAGGAGTTGATGTTGGGCGCGTAGAGCAGGCTGAACTCGCGCAGGGCGGCGAGCTGGCCGGCGAGGAAGTGCCGCATGGTGTCGGTCATCCGGCCGTCGCGGTCGGCGAAGGCGGGGGCGCCGCCCGGGTCGCGCCCGTCCCGAAGGTCCCGCAGGTCCCGCAGGGACAGGTGGATGTGGCAGCTGTTGCCCTCGCGCTCGTCGTACTTGGCCATGAAGGTGAGCGCGCAGCCCTGCTGGGCGGCGATCTCCTTGGCGCCCGTCTTGTAGACGCTGTGCTGGTCGCAGGTGGTGAGGGCGTCGGCGTAGCGGAAGGCGATCTCGTGCTGGCCGAGGTTGCACTCGCCCTTGGCCGACTCGACCACGAGGCCGGCGCCGGCCATCTCGTTGCGGATCCGGGAGAGCAGCGGCTCGACCCGGGCGGTGCCGAGCAGCGAGTAGTCCACGTTGTACTGGTTGGCCGGGGTGAGGCCGCGGTATCCGCCGAGCCAGGCCTGTTCGTAGGTGTCGCGGAAGACCAGGAACTCCAGCTCGGTGCCGATGTCGGCGGCCAGGCCGTACTCGGCGAGGCGCTCGATCTGACACTGCAGGAGCTGGCGGGGCGCGGTGGCGACGGGGTGGCCGCCGTGCCGGGCGAGGTCCGCGGTGACCTGGGCGGTGCCGGGCTGCCAGGGGGTGAGCCGGAGCGTGCCGAGATCGGGGCGCATGGCGAAGTCCCCGTAGCCGGTCTCCCAGGAGGAGTGGGCGTAGCCGTCGACGGTGTTGAGGTCGATGTCGACGGCGAGCAGGTAGTCGCAGGCCTCGGCGCCGTGCTCGGCGACCTCGTCGAGGAAGAACCGGGCGGCGAAGCGCTTGCCCTGGAGCCGGCCCTGCATGTCGGTGAAGGCGAGCGCGACGGTGTGGATCTCGCCGGCGTCGACCAGCGTGCGCAGCTCGTCGAGGGTGAGCGGCGCGCGCGGCGGCGCACCCGCGGCGGTGTTGTCGGGCATGACGGAACCCTCCCCTTCGATCACTCAGCGAGATCAGACGGTCACAGCGAACCGTACGGCCTGCCCCTGACAGCGCGGAAGAGGGCGGACGGGTGTGGCGCGCCGATACGCGTGGTTGTCGGGGTATCGGGTGGGGCGGGAGGAGAATGCCCGCCATGGATCGCAGGCCTTTCATCGGCGTCAGCACCTACCTGGTGGACGCGAGTTGGAGCGACTGGCGGGCCCGCCGGGTGGCACTGGTGCCCGAGCGGTACACCGCGTACGTGCGGGACGCGGGCGGGATCGCGGTGCTGCTGCCGCCGGACGCCCCGGAGCGCGCGCCGGAGGTGCTCGCCCGGTTGGACGCGCTGGTCGTCGCGGGCGGGCCGGACATCGACCCGGCGTACTACGGGCAGCCGCCGCACCCGCTGACCGAGGCGGACGCGCCGGAGCGGGACCACTGGGAGTCGGCGCTGCTGCGGGCGGCCCTGGCGGCGGGCATGCCGCTGCTGGGCATCTGCCGGGGCATGCAGGTGCTGAACGTGGTGTGCGGCGGCTCGCTCGTCCAGCACCTCCCGGACGTGGTGGCCCCGGACGTGCACGGCGGCTCGCCCGGCAGGTACGGCGAGCACCTGGTGCGGCCGGTGCCCGGCACGCTGCTCGGCGGTCTGCTGCCGGAGAGCGAGCTGACTGTGCCGACCTTCCACCACCAGGCGGTGGACCGGCTCGGCTCGGGGCTGCGGGTGAGTGCGCACGCGCCGGACGGCACCGTGGAGGCGGTGGAGGGGCCGGGGTTCACCCTCGGGGTGCAGTGGCACCCGGAGCAGGGCGACGACCTGCGGGTGATGCAGGCCCTGGTCCGGGCGGCGACGGCGGCCCGGACGGTGCCGCTGGAGGAGGTCGGGGCCGTCGCCCTCGGCAGCGCCTGGCCGGTCGCGGCCTCCTGACCGGTCGCGGCGGTGGGCCCGGCGGTTCCGGCGGTTCCGGCCCGTCGGGCTCGGCAGGGGCGGGGACGGCCCCGGAGAAGCCCCCGCACCGGGACGGGCCTCACGCCGGGACGGGCCTCACGCCGGAGGCAGGCCGGCCAGGACGGCGAGGACGCCGGCCCCGCCGGCCGCGAGCAGGGTGAGCACCACACCCCTACGGGCCGCGACCAGCCAGAGCAGTGCGCCCGCCAGCACCCCCCACTGCCAGCCCCGGCCGAGCGCGGCGGCGAGCGGCACGGCCGAACCCGCGATGGCACCGATCACCGCCGGCCCGGCGCCGGTGAGGAAGTCCTGCACCCGCCGGTCCGCCCGGAGCCGGTCGAAGTGCCGGGCGCCCAGGAGGACGAAGAGGAACGACGGCGCGAAGGCCACCGCCGCCGCCAGCAGCCCGCCGCCGACCCCGGCGGCCGCGTAGCCGACCGCCGCGACGGTGTGCACCACCGGCCCGGGGGTGACCTGGCCGAGGGCCACGGCGTTGAGGAACTGACCGTCCGTCATCCAGTGGTAGCGGTGCACCGCGTCGTCCTGCATCAGCGGGATGATCACGAAGCCACCCCCGTAGGAGAGCGCCCCCACCTTGAACGCCACCCAGGCCACCGCGCCGAGCCCGGCGAGCCCGCCGGCCACCGGCAGCACGGGCAGCACGGCGGCCGGCGGCAGCGGGGCGCGGCGCCCGCCGGTACCGTCGCCATCGCCATCGCCGTCCCGCGTCCGGGCCCGCGACCGGGCCCGGGCGGCGATCTCGGCCAGGCCCGCGGTGACCAGGACCAGCACCAGCCACGGCCCGGTGAGGATCGCCGCGACCGCGCCCGCGAGGGCGTATCCGGCCCAGCGCACCCGGGCGCGGCGCTCCCGGCCCGCGCGGGTGAAGCTGCCGGGGATCAACGAGGTGGCCGCCTGCGCCGCCACCGCCGGGACGGCCGCACCGGCCCCCGCGGCCGCGCCGAGCACCCAGAGCGGCGGGTGGCCGGCCAGGAACAACGCCGACAGGGCGAGGATCAGCACCAGCCCGGGCGCGATGAAGCAGAACCCGCCGACCAGCGCGCCGGGTGTCCCCCGCAGTCGCCACGCGGTGAGGACGGCCAGCTGGGTGGAGGCCGGGCCGGGCAGCAGGTTGGTCGCCGCGATGCCGTCCTCGAACTCGTCCGGCTCCAGCCAACCGCGCTGTTCCACGCAGAGCCTGCGGAGCAGCAGGATGTGCGCGGGCGGCCCGCCGAAGCCGAGCAGCCCGATCCGGCCCCATTGCGCGGCGATCGTGCCGAGGCCGACCCGTTCGGTCCGTTCCATGCTGCGTCTCCCCTCCTCAGTGGCGGCGCGACCATACCGGACGGGGGTTACGGGGCGGCAATGACAACGGTCTCCAGTGCAGCCTTTGGATCTTCCTTCGATCTGCGGTTCACTTCGACTGCAGGCAGTTGCGTCCCTGTCCCCACCCCCCGCGCGTCCAGGAGAGGACTTCGATGGCCCGGCACGAGCACCCCCACGATGATCATGCGCATGACCATCGGCACGCCGCCGGCGACCCCGCCCACGGCGGGCACGGCGCGCACGGTCACGGTCACGGGCACGGCGGGCACTCCCACGGCGTGGCCGCCGACGCCGACCGCCGCTGGCTGGTGAGCGCCCTCGCGCTGATCGTGGTGTTCATGGCCGGCGAGGTGGTGGTCGGCTTCGCCGCGTCGTCGCTGGCGCTGATCTCCGACGCGGCGCACATGCTCACCGACGCCGCCTCCATCGTGCTCGCCCTGGTGGCGATGCGGCTGTCCGCCCGCCCGGCCCGCGGCGGGTACACCTACGGGCTCAAGCGCGCCGAGATCCTCTCCGCCCAGGCCAACGGCGTCACCCTGCTGATCCTCTCGGCCTGGCTGGGCTACGAGGCCGTCGCCCGGCTGATCGACCCGCCGGACGTGGCCGGTTCGCTGGTGCTGGTCACCGCGCTGGTCGGGATCGTGGTCAACCTGGCCGCCGCCTGGTGCATGTCGAAGGCCAACCGCAGCTCGCTCAACGTCGAGGGCGCCTTCCAGCACGTGGTCACCGACCTGTACGCCTTCATCGCCACTGCCGTGGCCGGCGCGGTGATGCTGGCCACCGGCTTCGCCCGGGCCGACGCGATCGCCTCGCTGATCGTGGTGGCGCTGATGCTGAAGGCCGGCATCGGCCTGGTCCGCGCCTCCGGGCGGATCTTCCTGGAGGCCGCCCCGGCCGGCGTCGACCCGGACGCGGTGGCGGACCGGCTGGTCGCCCAGCCGCTGGTGGAGGAGATCCACGACCTGCACATCTGGGAGATCACCTCGGGCCAGCCCGCCCTGTCGGCGCACATCCTGGTGACTCCGGGCGGTGACTGCCACGCCGTCCGCCGGGAGTTGCAGCGCCGGCTGGCGACGGAGTACCGGATCACCCACAGCACCCTCCAGGTCGACCACGTCGGCGAGGACGACGCGGGCGCGCTGCTGCAGATCACCACCCCGGCGGGTGAGCTCCCCGAGCACTGCGCCGACTCGCACGGACCGGTCCACCGCGCCGGCCCCCACGAACACTGAAACCGGCGGGCTGTCGGCCGGGTACGGCATGATCTGAGACGTGACCGCACCGCGACTGATGCTGCTCGACTCCGCCAGCCTCTACTTCCGGGCCTACTACGGCGTGCCGGACACCCTGCGCTCCCCGCAGGGTGAGCCGGTCAACGCCGTCCGGGGCCTGCTGGACTTCATCGCCCGGCTGGTCCAGGACCACCGGCCCGACCGACTGGTCGCCTGCATGGACGCCGACTGGCGCCCCCAGTGGCGGGTCGACCTCGTCCCCTCCTACAAGACGCACCGGGTCGCCGAGGCGGCCGTGGACGGCGAGGAGGAGGTGCCGGACGCGCTCGCCCCGCAGGTGCCGGTGATCGAGCAGGTGCTGGACGCGCTCGGCATCGCCCGGGTCGGCTCCCCCGGCTACGAGGCGGACGACGTGATCGGCACCCTCACCGCCCGGGCCGAGGGCCCGGTGCAGATCGTCACCGGGGACCGCGACCTCTTCCAACTGGTCGACGACAGCCGCGCGATCACCGTGCTGTACCCGGTCAAGGGGATGGGGAACCTCCAGGTCACCGACGACGCGCTGCTGCTGGAGAAGTACGGCGTGCGCGGCGCCCAGTACGCCGACATGGCCGCCCTGCGCGGGGACCCGAGCGACGGCCTGCCGGGCGTCAAGGGGGTCGGCGAGAAGACGGCCGCCCAGTTGATCAACGAGTACGGCGACCTCGCGGCGATCCGGGCCGCCGCCCTCGACATCCGCTCGAAGCTCACCCCGGCCCGCCGGCGCAACATCGTCGAGGGCGCGGCCTACCTGGACGTCGCCCCGACGGTGGTCCGGGTCGCCGAGGACGCACCGCTGCCGGCCTTCGACCCGGCGCTGCCGCGCGAGCCGCTGGACCCGATGACCCTGGAGGAGCTGTCCGCCCGCTGGGGCCTCGGCTCGTCGCTGGAGCGGGTCCTGGCCGTCCTGGCCGGCTGACGGACGCGGGGCGCGGGAAGCGCGGACAGCGAAGGGGGCCCGTCGTCGCGACGACGGGCCCCCTTCGCTCGGCTGTCGCCGTCAGCCCACCGAGGAGTAGGCGATGATGCCGCGGCGCAGGCCGTCCACCGCCTTGCGGGCCGTCCGGCGCAGTTCGGCGTCCTCACCGGCGGCGTCCTGGATCTGGCCCAGCACGTCGATCAGCTGCTTGGTCCAGCGGACGAAGTCGCCGGCCGGCATGTCGGCGTCGCGCAGCACCGAGTCCAGACTGTGGCCGAGGGCCCAGCGGTAGGCGGCCCAGGCGAAGCCGACGTCCGGCTCGCGCTGGCCGACGCCCTCGGCGGTGTTGATCCGGTGCTGCTCCTCCAGGGCGTCGAGGTGACCCCAGATCCGGACCATCTGGCCGAGCGCCTCCTTGGCGCCGCCCTCGGGCACCCGGGGGGCGGCGGCGTCGTCGGACTGCCGGGCCTCGTAGACCAGGGCCGAGGCGCAAGCGGCCAGTTCGGCGGCGGCCAGACCGCTCCAGACGCCCTCGCGGATGCACTCGGAGGCGAGCAGGTCCAGCTCGCCGTAGAGCCGGCCGAGCCGCTTGCCGTCGTCGGTGACGGTGTCGCCCTGCAGGTAGCCGAGGTCGGTGAGCAGGCCGCAGACCCGGTCGAAGGTGCGGGCGATGGTGTGCGTCCGGGAGCGCATCCTGCGCTCCAGCAGCTCGGTGTCGCGGTGCAGCCGGTGGTAGCGCTCGGCCCAGCGGGCGTGGTCCTCGCGCTCGTCGCAGCCGTGGCAGGGGTGCTGGCGCAGGGCGGCGCGCAGCCGGGTGATCTCCGGGTCGTCGGCGGCGGCCGCGCGGCCCTTGCGGAAGCGCTCGGGCTCCAGGTGGCCCGCCTTGGTGCGCAGCGCGGAGGCGAGGTCGCGCCGGGACTGCGGGCTGCGCGGGTTGAAGGACTTGGGGATGCGCACCCGCTCGATGGCGGCGACCGGGTGCGGGAAGTCGATCATCGCGAGCCGCTTGACCTGCCGCTCGGCGGTGAGCACCACCGGGCGCGGGCCGTCCTGGAAGTCGGGGTGGCGCGCACCGATCCGGCCGCCCCGGCTGACCGGCGGCAGGCCCGGGTCGAGGACGAGCGCGAGGCCGGCGAACTTGCCGGTGGGGACATGGATGACGTCGCCCGGCTTGAGGTGCTCGATGGACTCGACGGCGGCCGCGCGGCGCTGGCTGCTGCCCTCGCGGGCGAGGTCGTTCTCGCGGTCCTTGAGCCGGCGGCGCAGGTCCATGTACTCGTCGAAGTCGCCCAGGTGGCAGGTCATGGAGGCGCGGTAGCCCTCCAGGCCCTCCTCGTTGCGCTGGACCTGGCGGGCGATGCCGACCACCGAGCGGTCCGCCTGGAACTGCGCGAAGGACGTCTCCAGCAGCTCGCGGGAGCGGTGCCGGCCGAACTGCGAGACCAGGTTGACGGCCATGTTGTAGGAGGGCCGGAAGGAGGACTTCAGCGGGTAGGTGCGGGTACCGGCCAGGCCGGCCAGCGCCTCCGGGTCCAGCCCGCGCTGCCAGAGCACCACGGCGTGGCCCTCGATGTCGATGCCGCGCCGGCCGGCCCGGCCGGTGAGCTGGGTGTACTCGCCGGGGGTGATGTCGGCGTGCATCTCGCCGTTCCACTTGACCAGCTTCTCCATGACCACCGACCGGGCGGGCATGTTGATGCCGAGCGCCAGCGTCTCGGTCGCGAAGACGGCCTTGACCAGGCCCTTCACGAAGAGCTCCTCGACCACCTCCTTGAACCGCGGCAGCATCCCCGCGTGGTGGGCGGCGATGCCGCGCTCCAGCCCGTCGAGCCACTCGAAGTACCCGAGGACGTGCAGGTCCTCGTCGGGGATGTCGGCGCAGCGCTCCTCGACGACGGCCCGCACCCGGGCCCGGTCGTCCTCGTTGTTGAGCCGCAGGCCGGAGCTGAGGCACTGCTGGACGGCGGCCTCGCAGCCGGCCCGGCTGAAGATGAAGGTGATCGCGGGGAGCAGACCCTCGGTGTGGAGCCGGTCGATGACGTCGACCCGGCCCGGCGTCCAGACCTTGCCCGGGCGGCCGTTGGGCATCGAGCGCCCCCGGCCGCGGCCGAACCTGTCGCGGGGGTTGCGGTCGAGCTCGGAGCGGGCGAGCCGGACCAGCTCGGGGTTGACGGCCTTGGCCGGGTTGCGCGGGGCGTCCTTGGGGCGGCCGTCGCGGTCCGGGTTGGCGAACAGGTCGTACATCCGGTTGCCGGCCATGACGTGCTGCCACAGCGGCACCGGACGGTGCTCGGAGACGATCACCCTGGTGCCGCCGCGCACGGTGTCCAGCCAGTCGCCGAACTCCTCGGCGTTGGAGACGGTCGCGGAGAGCGAGGCCAGCACGACCGACTCGGGGAGGTGGATGATGACCTCCTCCCAGACGGCGCCGCGGAAGCGGTCGGCGAGGTAGTGCACCTCGTCCATCACCACGTAGCCGAGGCCGTCGAGCGCGGAGGAGCCGGCGTAGAGCATGTTGCGCAGCACTTCGGTGGTCATCACCACCACGGGGGCGTCCCCGTTGACGCTGTTGTCACCGGTGAGCAGGCCGACCTTGGCGGCGCCGTAGCGCTTGACCAGGTCCCCGTACTTCTGGTTGGAGAGGGCCTTGATGGGCGTGGTGTAGAAGCACTTGCGCCCGGCCTGGAGGGCGAGGTGCACGGCGAACTCGCCGACGATCGTCTTGCCGGAGCCGGTGGGCGCGGCGACCAGGACCCCCTCGCCGTCCTCCAGGGCCCGGCAGGCCTCCAACTGGAAGTCGTCCAGCGGGAAGTCGTAGAGCTGCTGGAAGCCGTACAGGGCGGTGGCCTGCTCCTTGGCCCGGCGGCGGAAGGCCGCGTACGCCTCGGCGGGGCTGAGCTCCCGGTCTTCGGGCTGCTCGGGCTCAGGGGTGTTCATCGCCGTCCGGGTGTGATTGGTGTGATCTCGCATCTCAGCGAGAGGTTACCCGGGAGGACTGACATCGATAGCAACGATTTTCCGCGCTACCGGATCGGTTCTCTCTCACATCCATAGTTGCAAATGTCTTCAAGTAGCCACGAAGCGGCCATCTTCGAACGTCTCCGGTCATCCGTGGTGGCGCGCCGTCCGGCCTCCCTACATTCGGTCCCACAGCCACCACGCAGGGGAGTCCCCCGCTCACAGGAGGAGAAGACGATGGCGAACCTGGAGACCTCGCTCAAGGAGGCCATGGCCATCGAGGGCGCGATCGGCGTGGCCCTGGTCGACTACGGCAGCGGCATGGCGCTCGGCACCCTCGGCGAGGGCGGCGAACTGGACCTCAACGTCGCCGCCGCCGGCAACACCGACGTGGTCCGGGCCAAGATGCGGGCCATGGAGCTGCTCAACCTCCACGACAACGAGATCGAGGACATCCTGGTCAGCCTCACCAGCCAGTACCACCTGCTCCGGCCGCTCACCATGCCGAACGGCCGGGGGCTCTTCCTCTTCCTGGCGCTCAACCGAGCCCGCGCCAACCTAGCGATGGCCCGCCACCAGCTCAAGCGGATCGAGGTCGCGCTGGAGATCTGACCGGGCCGGGCACCAGGAAAGGAGCGCTGTGGCGGTCGCGCTGTACCAGGCCAAGGCCGAGTTCTTCCGGATGCTCGGCCACCCCGTCCGGATCCGGGTGCTGGAGCTGCTGCAGGCCGGACCGACGCCCGTGCGCGAACTGCTGGCCGAGCTGGCGATCGAACCGTCCAGCCTCTCCCAGCAGCTCGCCGTACTGCGCCGGTCCGGCATCGTCACCGCCACCCGGGAGGGCAGCACGGTGGTGTACGCGCTGTCCGGGACGGAGGTCGCCGACCTGCTGCGGACCGCCCGGCGGATCCTCACCGGGCTGATCGCCGAACAGAACGCGCTGCTCGCCGAGCTGCGCGCCGGCGCCGACTGACACCCGGCCCCGACTGACACCCCGACCCCGGAGCGGCCGCCGCGCCGGCCAGGGCCCCGCGCGGCGGCCGCTCCGGCTACGCCCCGCGCCGCCCCTCGGACAGCAGCTCCGCCAGGCCCGCCGCCAGGGTGCGGTACTCGTGCGGCCGGTTGTACAGCTGTGCGCTGATCCGCAGCACCCCGCCGCCCGGCCAGGCACGCACCACCGTCCGGACGGCGTGCCGCTGCCACAGCCGGGCCATCAGCCCGCGGGCCTCGTCCTCGGTCTCGCCCCAGCCCGGGGGCAGTCGCAGCGCGCGCATCGAGACACCCGGCGCGGCCGGCAACGGCGTCAGTCCGAGGCGCTCGGCGAGCACCGCCCGGCCGTGCACGGCCAGCTCCTCGTTGTGCCGGCGGACCAGGTCGGCGCCGAGCCCGCGCAGCAGGTCGAAGCCGGCCGGGGCGGCCAGCCAGGGCGTGTAGTCGCAGGTGCCGCGCCACTCCACGTTCGCCGGGAAGCCCCGGTCGTGCTCCCAGGAGAGGGCGAGCGGGCGGACCTTGCCGGTCCACTCCGGGCGGACGGCCAGGGCGCCGGTGGCGCGCGGGGCGAAGGCCCACTTGTGCAGGTTGCCGAACCAGAAGTCGGCCTCGCCCTCGACCGGCGCGGCCAGCATCCCGGGGGCGTGGGCACCGTCCACCACGGTGGTCACACCGCGCTCGCGCAGGGCGGCGAGCAGGGCCGGGCCGGCGATCCGGCGCGCGGTGGGCGAGCTGATCTGGTCGAGCACCGCGAGGACCGTGCGCCCGCCGGCCGCGGCGAGCACGGCGTCCCGGACGGCCTCCTCGTCGGGGGTGTCCAGCGGCAGCCGGACGGTGTCGACCTCGGCCCCGACCTCCCCGGCCCGCCGCCGCACCGCCCGGGTCACGGCCCCGTAGCCGTGATCGGTGACCAGGATCCGGTCGCCGGCCGCGAGCGGGACGCTGTCCAGGGCGACCGCGACCGCCTCGGTCGCGTTGGCGACCAGGGCGAGCCCGCCCGGGTCGGTGCCCAGTTCGGCGGCGAGCCGGGCCCGGGCGGCGGCGACCCGGCCGGGCAGGTCCGCGAAGAAGCCGTCGGGGTCGCGCTCCTGTTCCACCCGGAACCGCTCCTGCAGCCGCTGGACCGGGACGGGCACCGCGCCGTACGACCCGTGGTTGAGGTGGGCCGCCGCCCCGTCCAGGGTGAACAGCTCGTCCGTACCGGGCAGTGGCGCCGGGGGTTCGGCGGTCCGCAGGTCCTCGATCACTGTGCCTCCATGAGCAAGATCATAGGTGATGTGTGACATTTCACATCACGCAACACTGGTCCAGAGCGGTACGGCGCGGCGAACATCGGGCCGTGACCATCACCGACCCCTTCCTCAACCTCAGCGCCCGCACCGGCCGCTTCGGCTACGGCGCCCCGCGCGCGATCACCCTCGGCGAGGACGGTACCCGGCTGCTGCTGCTCCGCTCGACCGGCCCGGAGGACCGGGTCGACCGGCTCCACCTGCTCGACCTCGCCACCGGCGAGGAGCGCCTGGTCGCCGACCCCGCCGCCCTCGCCCCCGGCCGCAGCGGTAACCGGGACGACCTGCCCGCCGTCGAGCGCCGGCTGCGCGAACGGACCAGGCTGACCGCCGCCGGCATCGGCACCTTCGCCGCCACCGCGGACCTCGCGATCGCCGTCTTCACCCTGGACGGACGCCTGTTCCGCGCCGACACCACCGCCGGTACCTGCGCCGAACTCCCGGTGGCCGGACCGGCCTTCGACCCCCGCCCCGACCCGGCCGGCCACCGCGTCGCCTACGTCGCCGACGACGCCCTGCACGTCACCCCCGGCCACCGGCCGCTGAGCCCCGCCGACGGCGCCCGCTGGGGCGTCGCCGAGTTCGCCGCCGCCGAGGAACTGGGCCGCGCCCGGGGTCACTGGTGGCGCCCGGACGGCGGCGCGCTGCTCGCCGCCAGGGTCGACGAGTCCGCCCTGCCCCGGAAGCACTTCGCCGACCCGGCCCGCCCGGACGAGCAGCCCGAGGACTTCGCCTACCCGCAGGCCGGCGGGCCCAACGCCGACGTCCAGCTCTGGGTCCTGGGCCTGGACGACGGCAGCCGGACCCGACTGCGCTGGGACGCCGAGGCGTTCCCCTACCTCTGCGCCGCCGAGTGGGCCGACGCCGGTGAAGTCCTGCTCACCGTCGCCGACCGCCTGCAGCAGAACGTCCTGCTGCTCACGGCCGACCCGGCCACCGGCGCCACCCGCGAACTCTCCCGCACCACCGACGAGTTCTGGGTGGACGACCTGCCCGGCACCCCCGCCCGGCTGGCCGACGGCCGGCTGCTCACCGTCCACGACACCCCCGCGGCGCGCGGCCTGGCGCTCGACGGCAAGCCGCTGGACACCACCGGCCTGCAGATCCGCCGGGTGGTCGGACGACTGCGCGGCAAGCTGCTCTGCGAGACCGGCCAGGGCGACCCGGCCGACCAGTACGTCCACCTGGTCGACCCGGACGGCGGCGCGCCCGAGCAGGTGAGCTCCGGCCCCGGCGTCCACTCCGCGCTCGCCGCCGCCGACACCCTGCTGCTCGTCTCGGCCGGCCCCGACGGCGTGCGCCGCCGGGTCACCGGCCCGTCGGGCGAGACGGTGCTCACCGACCTGTCCGCCGCGCTGCCCTACCGGGTCGAGCCGAGGCTCGCCCGGGTCACCGAGCACGGCCTGCCCACCGCCGTGGTGTACCCGCGCGGCCACCGGCCCGGCCGGCGGCTGCCCGTCCTGCTCGATGTCTACGGCGGGCCCGGCTTCCAGGCCGTGGCGAACGAGCCGCGCCGCTGGCAGCTCCGCCAGTGGTGGGCCGACCAGGGCTTCGCGGTCGTCACCACCGACAACCGGGGCACCCCGTTCGTCTCCCCGACCTTCACCCGGGCGATCTTCCGCCGCTTCTCCGAGGCGGCGCTGGATGACCAGGTCGCCGCACTGCACGCGCTGGCCGAGGACCACCCCGACCTCGACCTCGGCCGGGTGGGCGTGCGCGGCTGGTCCTACGGCGGGTACTTCGCCGCGCTCGCCGTCCTGCGCCGGCCGGACGTCTTCCACGCCGCCTGCGCGGGCGCGCCGCCCACCGACTTCCGCCGCTACGACACCGCCTACACCGAGCGCTACCTCGACCTGCCGCAGCACAACCCCGAGGGCTACGCGGCGGACTGCCTGATCGACGACGCACCGTCGCTCACCCGGCCGCTGCTGCTGATCCACGGCCTGGCCGACGACAACGTGCACCCGTCGCACACCCTGTTGCTCTCCCAGGCACTCACCCGGGCGGGCCGCCCGCACAGCGTGCTGCCGCTGCCCGGCGTCACCCACATGACCCCGGACGGGGTGAACGAGCAGGTGACGACGGCCGAACTCGCCTTCCTGCGCGCCTCCTTGTCGGGGTGATCCGTTGTGGCGGGCGCCGGTGCCTGCCAGACTCCCGCCGGGACCGGCGTCCATCCGGGCGCCGGACCGGACGGGGAGGATCAGACGGATGAGGATCAGCAGACCGGGCCCGGTCTCGCAGCGGCAGTGGACCCCGGTGACCGTGGTCAACGGCGGGCTCGCCTTCGCGCTGGAACTGGGGCTGCTCGCCGCGCTCTGCTACTGGGGGTTCAAGAGCGGCTCCGGCCCGCTCACCCGGGCCCTGCTCGGGCTGGGCGCGCCGGCCCTCGCGGCGATCACCTGGGGGCTGTTCCTGGCCGCGGGCGGCCCGACCGTCCGGCTGCCGCTGCCCGCGGAGATCGCCCTCAAGCTGGCGGTCTTCGCCGTCGGCGCGCTGGCACTGAACGCCGCCGGCCGCCCCGCCCTGGGGCTGGTGTTCGGGGTCCTGGCACTGATCAGCGTGGCCGTGGAGTACACCACGGGCTGACCGGACGCCAACCCATCAGCGCCGCACGACCGCCCGGGTCGTGCGGCGCTCCGCGTTCCGCCCCCGTCCAGCGTCTTCCGTGTGACCCATGACATGTGAAATATTACCTGCGCTCCACCGACTGTTGCCCGACTCCCCCGAACATCCACCGTCCTGAAAGGACAGGTCAGTTGCGCAGACTGTCCGCGGCACTCGCGGCCGCGCTCACCACGAGCGCGATAGCGGCCACCCTCGTCGGCACCCCCGCCCAGGCCGCTCCCCCCTCCCCCGCCACCATCGCGGCCGCCGCCGCCCAGGGCACCGAGGAGGGCGGCGCCGAGGCCCCGCCCGGCCCGCTCGCCCCCCAGGAGCGGGAGCGCCAGTCGCTCCGCACCAAGGCACTGGAACAGCTCAACAAGGGCTCCGTCGCCAAGACTTCGCAGAAGCGGGCACCCGCCAAGGTGAAGATCGGCAACGACTACGTCCAGCTCGCGCAGCAGCGCAAGGACAAGGTCTTCGTCATCCTCGCCCAGTTCGGCGACCAGGTGGACAGCACCACCGAGTACAACGGCCAGTCCCGCTACGGCGGCACGCCGGGCCCGCGGCACAACACGATCCCCGCGCCCGGCAGGAGCGACAACCACACGCTCTGGAGCAAGGACTTCGACCGCGGCTACTACCAGCAGATGTTCTTCGACGACTCGCCCGGCGCGGTCTCGATGCGCAACTACTACCGCACCCAGTCCTCCGGCCGCTACGACATCGAGGGCACGGTCAGCGACTGGGTCACCGTGCCGTACAACGAGGCCCGGTACGGCAGCAACAAGGGCCCCCAGGGGTCCGGCGCCTGGACGCAGGGGCAGGAGTTCATCCGGGACGCGGTCAAGGCCTGGTACGACGGCGAGATCGCCAAGGGCCGTACCGCCGCCGACGTCAAGGCCGAGCTGGCCCAGTACGACGTCTACGACCGCTACGACCACGACAAGGACGGCGAGTTCAGCCAGCCCGACGGCTACCTGGACAACGTGGTCGTGGTGCACGCGGGCGTCGACGAGACCTGGGGCGGCGGCGCGCAGGGCGCCGACGCCCTGTGGGCGCACCGCAGCTGGGCCTTCCCGGACCCGGCCGGCCAGACCGGCCCGGTGGGCAACCGGATCGGCGGCGCACCGGTCGGCGACACCGGCCTGTACGTCTACGACTACGTGCAGGGCGGCGAGAACAGCGGCGTCGGCCTGTTCGCCCACGAGTACGGCCACAACCTGGGCCTGCCCGACCTGTACAGCACCAGCGGCGGCGACAACAGCGTCAACTTCTGGTCGCTGATGTCCTCCGGCTCGTACCTCGGCAAGGGCCGGAACACCACCGGCGGCTACCCCGGTGACCTCGACGCCTGGAGCAAGCTGCAGTTCGGCTGGCTCGACTACGACGAGGCGCAGGCCGCCACCCGCTCCAGCCACGCGCTCGGCGTCAGCGGCTACAACACCGACCAGGCCCAGGCGGTCCTGGTGCACCTGCCCGACGGCACCACCAGCACCGATCTGGCCGACCCGAACCAGGGCGCCAAGCACTGGTGGAGCGGCACGGGCGACAACCTGGACAACTCGCTGGCCCGGACGGTCGACCTGCGCTCGGTGACCGGCCCGGTCACGCTGACCGCCGCCGCCTGGTACGACATCGAGCAGGACTACGACTTCCTCGCCGTCGAGGCCTCCACCGACGAGGGGAAGACCTGGAAGGCACTCGGCGGCACCGTCGACGGCGCGCCGATCGGCAACACCACCGCCAACACCCCGGGTCTGACCGGTACTTCTGGTGCCTACCGGCAGCTGTCCGTCCCAATGGACGGGTACGCCGGGCAGCAGGTACAGCTGCGCTTCCACGTCACCTCGGACGGCAACACGCACGGCCGCGGCGTACTGGTCGACGCCGTCCGGATCGCCGCCGGTGACACCGAGCTCTTCGCCGACGGCGCCGAGAACGGCGCGAACGGCTGGACCGCGACCGGCTTCTCCGTCGTCACCGGCCGCACCGCGGTCACCCAGCACCCGCGCGCCTACCTGGTGGAGAACCGCCGGTACACGGGATACGGCGCCTTCCTGAAGACCGGCCCGTACAACTTCGGGTACTCCGGCGTCGACGGCAAGAAGGACATCGTCGACACCTACCCGTACCAGGAGGGCGTACTGGTCTGGCTCTGGGACACCGGGTACGGCGACAACAACACCAAGGACCACCCGGGCGGCGGGCTGATCCTGCCGATCGACGCCCACCCGGCGCCGATCAGGTTCGCCGACGGCTCGCTGGTCAACGGCCGCGCGCAGACCTTCGACGCGACCTTCTCGCTGAAGCCGACCACCGCCTTCACCCTGCACAAGGCCGGCGTCCCGGTGCGGATCGGCTCCGAGCCGGCCGTCGCCGCCTTCAACGACCGCACCGGGGTGTACTCCGACCCCGCCACGCCGCAGCTCGGCGTGAAGGTGCCGGACACCAACACGAAGATCGAGGTCGTCCGCGAAGCCCAGGGCGGGCGGATCACCACCGTCCGGGTGGGCCCGGCCTCCTGACCCGGCCCCCGGCGAAGGCCCCGACTCCCGTGCACACGGCGGGAGTCGGGGCCTTCGGCGTTCCCGGCAGGGGCGCAGCGGGGCAGGGCAGGACGGGCGGGACAGGACGGGACCGAGCGGGGCGCGGGGACGGCGCCGAGCGGGGCGCGGGGGCAGGGCCGAGCGGCCCGGCGGCCAGCCGGGTGGCCGGGTGGCCGGGTGGCCGGGTGGCCGGGTGGCCGGGTGGCCGGGTGGCCGGAAAACACCACCGGCGCGCTGCCGAAGCAGCGCGCCGGTGGAACCCGGTCGAGCGTGGCCCTCGTAAGGTTCCCCGCCACGCCCGACCGGGCGTCAGTGGGAGGGCTACCGCCGCAGCGGGCCCCCGCAGGTGTGCGGCTGAAGGCGGGTCCGCCGGACACACTCGGAGCCGCACCGCCTCGCGTGGGGGTGCGGGGCGGTGCGGCGGCGGGTGGGGCCGCCGGAGGCCTCAGTTCTCGGGGAAGTGGCAGGCCGCCTCCCGGCTGCCCGGGCCGGCGATCCGCAGCAGCGGACGCTCGGTCCGGCAGATCTCCTGGGCCTTCGGGCACCGCGGGTGGAAGCTGCACCCGGACGGCGGGTTGGCCGGGCTCGGCGGGTCGCCGAGCAGCACGATCCGCTCGCGCGCCCGCTCGGCGGCCGGGTCCGGCAGCGGCACCGCGGAGAGCAGTGCCCGGGTGTAGGGGTGCGCGGGGTTGCCGTACACCTGCGCCTTGTCGCCGATCTCGACGATCCGGCCGAGGTACATCACGGCGACCCGGTCGCAGACCCGCTTGACCACCGAGAGGTCGTGCGCGATGAAGACGTACGCCAGGCCCAGCTCGTCCTGCAGCCGCTCCATCAGGTTGACCACCTGGGCCTGGATGGAGACGTCAAGCGCGGAGACCGGCTCGTCGGCGATGACCAGCCGGGGCGAGGTGGCCAGCGAGCGGGCGATGCCGATCCGCTGCGCCTGGCCGCCGGAGAACTCGTGCGGGTAGCGGTCCAGGTGCTCGGGGATCAGCCCGACCAGTTCCATCAGCTCGGAGGCCCGCTTGCGCGCCTCGGCCGCACCGGCGCCCTGCACGATCAGCGGCTCGGAGATGATCCGGGCCACCGTCTGGCGGGGGTTGAGCGAGGAGTACGGGTCCTGGAAGACCATCTGCAGGTGCTGCCGGTGCGGGCGCAGCGCGGCCTGCGACAGGCCGCCGATCTCGGTGCCGTCGAAGGTGACGGTGCCCGAGGTCGGGTCGAGCAGCCGGACGATCATCCGGCCGGTGGTGGACTTGCCGCAGCCGGACTCGCCGACCAGGCCGAGCGTCTCGCCCTTGGCGACGTCGAAGCTCACTCCGTCGACGGCCCGGATCGGGGCGCCGGCCCGGCCGGTGCGGCCGCGCTTTCCGGGGAAGGTCTTCACCAGGTCCCGCACCGAGAGGAGCGGCTCGGCGGAGCGCGGCCGGTCGGCCGACGGCTGGGAGGGCAGCGGACGGTCGGTCATGAGCGGGCTCCCAGCGGCACCAGCGGCAGGTGGCAGGCGGCCTGGTGGCCGGGGACGAGCGGGCCGAACGCGGGGCGTTCGGCCAGGCAGCGGGCGTGCTCCTCGGCGGTGGCGGCGGCGGTGCGGGCGCAGCGCGGGGCGAAGGAGCAGCCGGGGGCGGGGGCGATCAGTGACGGCGGGCTGCCGGGGATGGCCCGCAGCGGGGCGTCGTCGGTGTCGTCCAGGCGGGGCAGCGAGTCGAGCAGCCCGCGGGTGTACGGGTGCGCGGGGGCTGCGAAGAGCCGGTCCACGGGGGCCTGTTCGGCGGCCCGGCCGCCGTACATCACCAGCACCTCGTGGGCGACCCGGGCGACCACGCCGAGGTCGTGGGTGATCATGATGACGCCGAGGCCGCGGTCCTGTTGGATGCGGGCGATCAGGTCCAGGATCTGGGCCTGGACGGTGACGTCGAGGGCGGTGGTGGGCTCGTCGGCGATCAGCAGGTCGGGTTCGCAGGCGAGTGCCATGGCGATCATGACGCGTTGGCGCATGCCGCCGGAGAACTGGTGCGGGTACTCGTCGACCCGGCGGGCCGGTTCGGGGATGCCGACCTCGCCCAGCATCTCCACCGCCCGTTCGCGGCCGGCCTTGCGGGAGGCCTTGAAGTGCACCCGGTAGTGCTCGGCGATCTGCTCGCCGACGGTGTAGAAGGGGTGCAGGCTGGACAGCGGGTCCTGGAAGATCATGGCGATCCGCCGGCCCCGGACGGTGCCCAGTTGCCGCTCCCCCAGCCCGTTCAGCTCCTGCCCGGTGAGCCGGATCGAGCCGGTGACGGCGGCGCCGCGGTGCAGGCCCATCACGGCCAGCGAGGTGACGGACTTGCCGCTGCCGGACTCCCCGACCAGGCCGAGGGTCTGGCCGGCCGCGACGGTGAAGGAGATGCCGTCGACGGCCCGGACGGTGCCGCGCGGGGTGTCGAAGGAGACTGTGAGATCCTCGACCTCCAACAGTGCCATCAGTACCTCACTCTCGGGTCGACCACCGCGTAGAGCAGGTCGACCAGCAGGTTCGCCGCGACGATGAAGAAGGCCGCGAGCAGGGTGACGCCGAGGATGACCGGCTGGTCGGAGCGGATCAGCCCGTCGTAGAAGAGCCGGCCGACCCCGGGCAGACCGAAGATGGACTCGGTGATGACCGCGCCGGCGAGCAGGCCGCCGAGGTCGATGCCGAAGATGGTCAGGATGGGTGTCATCCCGGAGCGCAGCCCGTGCTTGACCGTCACGGTCAGCGCGGGCAGGCCCTTGGCGCGGGCCGTGCGGATGTACGGCTCGGCCATCGTCTCGATCATCGAGTTGCGGCTCTGCCGGGCGTACGTGGCCGCGTACAGCAGGGCCAGCGCGATCCAGGGCAGCAGCAGGTTGGAGGCCCAGCCGAACGGGTCCTCGGTGAAGGGGTGGTAGGACGGGTAGGGCAGCAGGCCGGCGGATCGCACGACGCCCCAGATCAGCATGATCGAGGTGAAGTAGACCGGCAACGAGGCGGCTCCGACCGAGAGCACCGTCAGGATCCGGTCGGTGACACCGCCCTTGCGCAGGGCCGAGGTGACGCCGGCGCCGAGGCCGAGGCCCAGCCAGAGCACCGCCGCGCCGAAGGCGAGTGAGACGGAGACCGGCAGGCGGTCGGTGAGCAGGTCCCAGACCGGCAGCCCGTACTCGTAGGAGTAGCCGAGGCACGGGAAGCCGCAGTGCACGGCGCTGGGGCCGCTGCCGTAGTCGCGGCCGGCGAAGATCCCGGCCAGGTAGCTGCCGAACTGGCTCCAGACCGGCTGGTCCAGGCCCATCGCCACCTTGACGGCGGCGAGTCGCTCGGGGCTGCACGTCTTGCCGCAGGCGGCTGCGGCCGGGTCGTTGGGCAGCAGGTAGAAGATGGTGAAGGTGATGGCGCAGATGGCGAGCAGGATGCCCGCGACGCCGATCAGCCGGCGGCCGAGGTAGATGATCACGACCGGCCTCCCCGGGGGTCGAGGATGTCGCGCAGCGCGTCACCGAGCAGGGTGAAGGCGAGCACCGCGATGAAGAGGAAGACCGTCGGGATGAGGAAGTACGTCGGATCGGTCTCGTAGTGGACGATGCTCTCGGAGATCATCTGGCCCCAGGACGCCGTGGGCGGGCGGACGCCGACGCCGAGGTAGCCGAGCGCGGCCTCGGTGGCGATCATGCCGGGGATCAGCAGCGTGGTGTAGGCGATGATCGGGCCGGAGACGTTCGGCAGGATCTCCCGGGTGAGGATGCGCCAGGAGCGGGCTCCGCCGACCTTGGCCGCCTCGACGTACTCGCGGTGCTTGAGGGAGAGCGTCTGGCCGCGGACCACGCGGGCGATGCCGGGCCAGCCGAACAGGCCGATCACCAGGGTCATCAGCAGGATCCGGTTGACGTCCTTGGCCACCGACATCATGGCGATCATGAAGATCAGCGAGGGGAAGGACATCGTGAGGTCCATCAGCCGGGAGAGCGCCGCGTCGATGCGGCCGCCGAAGTAGCCGGCGGCGATTCCGGCCAGGGTGCCGGCGATCACGACCACGGCGGTCGCGGTGAACGCGATCAGCAGCGACACCTGGCCGCCGTGCAGGACCCGGGCGAACAGGTCGCGGCCCGAACCGGGTTCGACGCCGAGCCAGTGCCGGGCGCCGATCCCGCCGAAGTCGCCGATCGGCGTGCCGCCCATGTACGGGTCGATGGCGCGCTTGTCGAACTCCTCGGGGGTCCAGCCGCCGAGCGAACTCAACGGGCCGGCCAGCGCGGCCGACAGCACCAGCACGGCGACGGTGATCAGACCGAACCGGGCCGCGCCCCTCGCCCACAGCTGGTCCCAGACGAGCCGCCAGGGTCCCCGCCCGGTGGCCTTCGCGGGGCCCGCCGCCGTGACCTCCACGGCGGCGGGCTCAGTGGTTGTACTCATCGATGACGGTCCCTCAGCCCTGGCTCTTCGCGGGGTCCTTGAGGCCGATCACAGCCATGTCGATCATGCCGGCGTAACCGGAGTTGCCGAACGCGCCGGCCACGTTGGTGCCGACCAGCAGCGGGCGGCGCTGCCACATCAGCGGAACGGCCGGGGCCTTCTTCACCAGGTCCTCGTCGAGCTGCTTCCAGGCGGCGTTGGCCTCGGCCAGGTCGGTCATGGCCGCGATCTGGTCCATCCGGTCCATGGTGGCCTGGTCCCGGAACTGGCTGTAGTTGCCCTGGTTGCCCTTCTCCTTGATGGTGCGGCCGTCGAAGAGGAAGGGCAGGAAGGTCGCGGCGGACGGGTAGTCCGGGCACCAGCCGCTGATGTACAGCTCCGGGGCGTTCTTGGTGTCACCGACGGCGTCGGCGACGGCGGACGCGTCCACGGTGTTGACGGTGACCTGGATGCCGGCCTTGGCCAGCGACTGCTGGAGCGCCTCACCGCGGCTCTTGTCACCGATGGAGACGGTGAGCGAGACCTTGAGGTCGGTCTTGCCGGCCGTCTTGAGCAGGTCCTTGGCCTTCTGCGGGTCGCCGGCGGCCGGGATCTTCAGCGGGTCGGCCTTGACGCCGCCGGTCAGCGCGGGCGGCAGGAAGGAGGTCGCGACGTCGGCCATCGCCGGGCCGCCGAACGCGGTGACCTGGGCCTCGCGGTCGACGGCGTACATCATCGCCTCGCGCACCTTCGGGTCGTCGAAGGGCGCCTTGGCGGTGTTCAGGTAGAGCATGTCGGTACAGCCGGTCCGCTCGGCCACCATGCGGGACTTGACGTCCGCCTTGGGCAGCACCTTGGCGACGGACTCGTGCTGCATCCACGGCATCTCGACGGTGGAGGCGTCGGCGCCGTCGCTGGCGATGATCCGGTCGTCGACCTGGCCGCCCTTGAGGCCCTGGGTGACCACGATCTTGTCCGGGTAGGCCTTGCGGACCGAGTCGGAGGCCTGGTCCCAGTTGGTGTTGCGGACCAGCACGAGCTGCTTGCCGCGGTCGTAGGACTCGATCTTGTACGGGCCGGAGGAGAACGGCCGCGAGTCGTACTGGGTGCCCTTCTCCTGCGCCTGCGGCACCGGGGAGAAGGTCGGCAGGGTGGCGGTGTACGAGAACTCGGCGACCGGGCGCTTCAGACGGAAGACGATGGTCTTGTCGTCGGGGGTCTCGATGCTGGACAGGTGCTCGCCGGTCAGCGGGCCCTTGTAGTTCTCGCCGCCGGCCAGGTACTGGACGGCGTAGTCGGGACCGCCGGTGAGGTCCGGGGAGAAGGACCGCTCGACGTTGTACTTGATGTCGGCGGACTTGATCGGGCTGCCGTCCTCGTACTTCAGCCCGTCGCGCAGGGTGAAGGTCCAGGTCTTGCCCCCGTCGGAGGACTTGCCGAGGTCGGTGGCGAGGTCCGGGACGATCTCGCTGCCGGCGGCGCCCGGCTCGGCCTTGAACGTGACCAGGGTGCGGTAGATCAGCCGGGTGCCGAAGTCCATGTGCGGCAGCACCCAGTTGCGGGCCGGGTCGAGGTGGGCGAAGTCCTGGTTGGTCAGCACGGTGAGCGTGCCGCCCTTGACCGGGGTGCCGCCGACGATCGAGCCGGCCTCCGCGCCCGGGCCCTTGGTGCTGCTGGGCGCGGTGTCGCCGGCCGTGTCGCTCTTGTCGTTCTTGCAGGCCCCGAGGCCGAGGGTGAGTGTCGCTGCGAGGGCCGCCGCGAGGGCGGCGTGGGTGCGCCTGGTCATGTGCAACTCCGCAGTGGGGGGCCGCCGTTGAGGCCCGTCGTCCGACCCCGGAGGTGATCCGGGGCCCGGCCGGGGAGGGCGTCCTCAGCGGGTCTGGCCGCTCCACGGTGTGACCCGTAACATAGTAATGTGAAATTGCACTGCACAAGAGATGACGCATCCCGTTATCGAGCTGTGTCCCGTGCGACCCCGCCGCCCCTCATAGGAGTACCCCGGTGACCTTCCGTCAGACCGGCCTCAACACCAGCAGCCACGACCTGCCGACCTCCCCCGCCCTGGAGGCCTACATGGCCACCGCCTGGGCCCCCACCCCGCTCGTCGACGACCGGCGCGTCCCCGGCCACGCCGCCATGCCCGGACGCCGCGCCCGGCTCTCCGCCGCCTTCCCCGGTGAGCGGCTGATCGTCCCCGCCGGCGAACTCAGGGCCCGCAGCAACGACGACGACTACCGGTTCCGCCCGCACACCGCCTACGCCTGGCTCACCGGCCTCACCGGCGAGGACCAGCCCGGCCACGTCCTCGTCCTGGAGCCCTCCGGCCCCGAGGGCCACGAGCCCGTGCTCTACCTGCGCCCGCGCTCCCCGCGCGGCGGCGACGACCCCGTCCGCGGCGGCGAGTTCTACCGCGACCGCCGCTACGGCGAGTTCTGGGTCGGCCGCCGCCCCGACCTCGCCGAGGCCACCCGCCTCACCGGCCTGCGCACCGAGCACCTGGAGGACCTCGACAAGCTGCTCACCGGACCGCAGCCCGCCACCCGCGTCCTGGCCGGCGTGGACACCACCCTGGACGCCGCCACCGACCGGCCCGGCTCACCCGAGCGGCGCGAGAGCGACGCCGCCCTCGCCTCGGTCCTCTCCGAACTGCGCCTGATCAAGGACGCCTGGGAGGTCGAGCAGCTCCAGCTCTCCGTCGACCACACCGTGCTCGGCTTCCAGGACGTCGTCCGCGCCCTCCCCGCCGCCCTGCGCCACCCGCGCGGCGAGCGCTGGATCGAGGGCGTCTTCAACCTGCGCGCCCGCGCCGAGGGCAACGGCACCGGCTACAACACCATCGCCGCCTCGGGCGCCCACGCCTGCGTCCTGCACTGGATCCGCAACGACGGCGCGCTCGACCCGAACGCCCTGCTGCTGCTCGACGCCGGCGTCGAGACCGACACCCTGTACACCGCCGACATCACCCGCACCCTGCCGCTCGGCGGCACCTTCAGCTCCGCCCAGCGCCAGGTCTACGACCTGGTCCTGGCGGCCCAGGACGCCGGCATCGCCGCCCTGCGCCCCGGCGCGCGGTTCCGCGACTTCCACCTCGCCGCCATGCGGGTCTTCGCCGAGGGGCTCGCCGACTGGGGCGTCCTGCCCGTCTCCGCCGAACAGGCCGTCGCCGAGGACAGCGGGCTCTACCGCCGCTACACGCTCTGCAGCAGCGGCCACATGCTCGGCATGGACGTCCACGACTGCGCCAAGGCCCGCACCGAGACCTACCTCGACGGCGTCCTGGAGGAGGGCCACGTCCTCACCGTCGAGCCCGGCCTCTACCTCCAGCCCGACGACGAGACCCTTCCGCTCGAACTCCGCGGGCTCGGCATCCGCCTGGAGGACGACCTGGTCATCACCGCCGACGGCGCCCGCCTGATGTCCGACGCGCTCCCGCGCACCGCCACCGACGTCGAGTCCTGGATGGCCGAGCTGCTCGGCTGAGACTCCCGTACGGCCGGCAGCGGCTCCCCGCGCCCCCGACGTGCGGCCCGGCGGGCGGGAGGATCAGCCGCATGAGCGGATCCGGCGGCGGCGCCTCCGGGCGCCGACCGGCTACTGCCGCGCCGTGCTCAGCGACGGGCCTGCCGCCACAGCTCCCCGACGAGCTCCGCGGCCGGCCCGCCGCGGGCCGCGCGGTGGCCGGTGCCGGCCCACAGGTGCATCGCCCCGGTGTCGGCGCGCCCGGCCGCCGCCGCCCGCAGGGGCTGGGTGAGGTGGTGCACCTCCGGGTAGGCGGCCGGCGCGTAGGGCTCGTACCGTTCGATGAACGCGTTGCGCAGGGCGCGCGCCGGGCGGCCGGTGAAGGCCCGGGTCACCACCGTGTCCGGGAGTTCGGTCAGGGCGGCCCGGTGCGGCGCGGACGCGCCGGACTCGTCGGCGCGCAGCAGCGCCGTCCCCAGCTGGACGGCCACCGCCCCGGCCCGCAGCGCGGCCGCGACCGCCGGCCCGTCGGCGATCCCGCCCGCCGCGATCAACGGCAGCGCGGTCACCGCCCCGACGGCGGGCAGCAGTTCGAGCAGCGGGACGTCTCCCGGCCGGTCCGCCACCCGGTGGGTGGCCCGGTGCCCGCCCGCCTCCGGACCCTGCACGCAGAGCGCGTCCACCCCGACCGCCTCGGCGCGCCGCGCCTCCTGCGGCGTGGTCACGGTGGCGACCTGGTGGCTGCCGGCCGCCCGCAGCGCCGTGGCCTCCTCGGGCGAGGGCAGCCCGAAGGTGTACGACACCACGGGGACGGGCGCGTCCAGCAGCGCGGCGATCTTGGCGTCCCAGTCGTCGCGGTCCGGCGCGATCGTCCCGGGCAGTCGCACGCCCCACCGCTCGGCCTCCGGCAGCAGGTGCTCCCGGTAGGCGGCGACGGCCCTCGGATCGCCGGGCGCGGCGGGCACGAAGAGGTTCACGCCGAACGGCCGGTCGGTCAACTCGCGTACCCGGCCGATCTGTTCGACCATCGCGGCGGCGCTCCGGTACCCGGTCGCGAGGAACCCGAGCCCGCCGGCGGCGTTCACCGCGGCCACCAGCTCCGGGGTGGTCGCCCCGCCCGCCATGGGCGCGGCGACGACGGGGACGGCGAGTTCGTCGAGGCGGACGGCCACTGCGGATCCCTCCACTGCGCGCAACGGTTCGGACCCGCCCAACCCTACGCCCGCCCCCTCGGCCCCGGGCCCTCACACCCCCCGCCGGATCAGCCCCCGCACCCGCGCCTCGCGCACCGCCGCCGTCCGCGAGTCCACCCCCAACTTCGCGTAGATGTGCACCAGATGCGACTTCACCGTGGCCTGGCTCAGATGCAGCCGCTGACTGATCCGCTGGTTGGTCAGCCCGTCCGCGACCAGCCCCAGCACCTCCGTCTCACGCGCGCTCAGGGCCGCCGACGGCGTCCGCATCCGCTCCAGCAGCCGGTCCGCCACCGTCGCCGCCAGGGCCGTCCGCCCCTGCGCCGCCGAACGGACGGCCCGCGCCAGCTCCTCCGGCGGCGCGTCCTTCAGCAGGTAGCCGGTGGCCCCGGCCTCCAGCGCGGGCAGGGTGTCCGCGTCGGTGTCGTAGGTGGTGACGATCAGCACCCGGGGCGCCGCCGTCCGGGCCGTGATCGCCGCGGTGGCCTGCGCACCGTTCATCGCCGAACCCGGCCCGAACTGCAGGTCCATCAGCACCACGTCCACCTCGACCTCCGCGGCCAGCTCCACGGCCCGCTCGGCGGTGGCGGCCTCGGCGACGACGACGAAGTCCCGCTCGCTCTCCAGCACGGCCCGCAGCCCGGCCCGGACCACCGGGTGGTCGTCGGCGAGCAGCAGGCGGATCACGGGGTCGGTGCGGATCGCAGAGTCGGCGCGGATCACGGGGTCGGTCACGAAGAGTCCTCGGTGGTGGGGGCGACGGGCAGCAGCACGGCGAGTGCCGTCCCCTCCCCCGGGGCGGACTCCACCGCGAAGGTACCGCCCAGCGCCCGCGCCCTGGCCCGCATGGACGGCAGGCCGAAGCCGCCGTCCCCGCCACCGGCGCTCGCGGCCGCCCGCGCCGGGTCGAAGCCCGCTCCGTCGTCGAACACGTCCAGCGCCACCTCGCCGTCCATGTAGCTGAGGGTCACCTCCGCGTGCGAGGCCTTCGCGTGCCGCACCGTGTTGCCGAGCGCGGACTGCGCGATCCGCAGCAGCGCGACCTCCTGCGGCACCGGCAGCCGCACCTGGTCACCCGAGACGTGCAGTCGCACGGGCAGGCCGGCATGGGCCGCCGTGGTGGCGCAGAGCCGTTCGAGGGCGACCGGCAACGAGGCGCTCTCCAGGTCCGGCGGGGTGAGCGCGCGGACGAAGCGGCGGGCTTCGGCGAGGTTGTCCTGAGCGGCCTGGCGGGCCTGCTCGACGTAGTCGGCGGCGGCCTCGGTCCGGTCGGGCAGGGCCCGCTGGGCGGCGCGCAACAGCAACTGGATGCTGGACAGGCTCTGGGCGAGGGTGTCGTGGATCTCCCGGGCGAGCCGTTCCCGTTCGGCCAGCACGCCGGCGGTGTGCTGGGCGGCGTCGAGGCCCGCACGGGCGGCGGTGAGCTCGTCGATCAGCCGGCGGCGTTCCTCGCTCTCCCGGTAGAGCGCCTGGTAGCCGAGGACGGTGGCGGTGGCGACGGCCGCGCCGAGCGCGGGACCGATCGCCGCGGCGAGGCTGAAGGCGTGCTGGTGCCAGGACCACGCGGCGATCGCGGTGACCGCGGTGAGGGCGACGGCGACGGGCCCGCCCCGGCGGCCGAGCAGGTGCAGCTCCAGGAAGTACAGCGGGAAGGCGAGCCAGACGCCGTCCTGGGTGGCGATCAGCACGCCCACCCAGGTGACGCCGAGCAGGGCCAGCCAGAGCGCGGCGGCCCGCCGCGACCGGCGGACGGCACCGACCAGCGGGCCGGCCGCGTAGACCGCGCCCATCGCCGTGCCGGCGGCGACGACGGCCGCCGGGTCGCCGCCCCGGCCGACCACCGCGCGGGCCACGGTGAGTGCGAGCAGGCCCGCCACCAGCAGGTGCAGGCAGACCTGGAGTACGCGGGCGACGGGAGTGGTTCGAGGTCGTTCGGTCGCCATCCGTCCAGCCTAGGGTCCGCGGCTCCGGACCGGCATCAATCAAAGGGTTGAACTCGGCCTCTCCCCTTCGATGCCGAGGATCCAATCCCGCGCGCGATGCCCGCCGACCCCGTCCCGCGCGACCGTGGTGAGCGTCGCAGCCGGCATCCGTAGCCGTAGCCGTAGCCGTAGCCGAACGAAGGAGATCGCGGACGTGTTCGTCGCCTGGAGGGATCTGCGGTTCGCCAAGGGGCGGTTCGCCCTGATGGGAACCGTCGTCGTGCTGATCACCGTACTGGTCGGCCTGCTGTCCGGCCTGACGGCCGGGCTCGGCAGGCAGAACGTCTCGGCGATCACCGGTCTGCCCGCCGACCACCTGGCCTTCGCCGTCCCCGCCGAGGGGCAACAGCTCTCCTTCACCGACTCCCAGGTCACGCCCGAGCAGTGGCAGGGCTGGGCGCAGGTGCCCGGGGTCACGGCCGCGCAGCCGCTCGGCATCACCACCACCAAGGCCGCCGCCGGGCAGCGCACCGCCGCACTCTCCGCCTTCGGCGTGCCGGACGGCTCGCCACTGGCCCCCCAGGGCACGTCGGTCGGCCCCGGCCGGGCCGTGCTGTCGCAGGCCGCCGCCGACGACCTGGGCGGCCTGCGCCCCGGCGCGGCCTTCACCCTGGCGGGCCGCCCGCTCCAGGTCGCGGCGGTGGCCGGCGACGCCTCGTTCAGCCACACCCCGGTCGTCTGGACCAGCCTCACCGACTGGCAGTCGGTCGCCCCGGGCGGCGCCGGACACGCCACGGTGATCGCCCTGACCACCGCGCCCGGCGCGGACCTCGGCGCGGCGGACGCCCGCTACGGCACCGAGACCCGGGGCCGGGAGGACGCACTCTCCGCGATCGGCTCCTACACCTCGGAGAACGGCTCGCTGCAGCTGATGCGCGGCTTCCTGTTCGCCATCTCGGCGCTGGTGATCGGCGCGTTCTTCACCGTCTGGACGATCCAGCGCAGCGGGGACGTCGCGGTCCTGAAGGCCCTCGGCGCCTCCACCCGCTACCTGCTCACGGACGCGCTCGGCCAGGCGGTGCTGCTGCTGGTGCTCGGCACGGCCGTCGGCACCGCGATCGCGGTCGGCGCCGGTGCGCTGCTCGGCTCGGCGGTGCCGTTCGTCCTGGACGCCCCGACCGTCCTCGTCCCGGCCGTCGTGATGGTCGCGCTCGGCGCGGTCGGTGCGGCCCTGTCCATCCGCCGGATCACCTCCGTCGACCCGCTGACCGCCCTGGGGAGCGCCCGATGAGCCTGCACCTCGACCGCATCACCCTCACCTACCCGGACGGCGACGGCCGGCTGACCGCGCTGGACGAGGTCTCGCTCACCGTCCCCAAGGGCTCGATCACCGCGGTGGTCGGCCCGTCCGGCTCCGGCAAGTCCAGCCTGCTGGCCGTCGCCGCGACGCTGACCACCCCGGACACCGGCCGGGTGGTGGTGGACGGCGTCGAGACCACCGGGCTGAGCCGCGCCGAGCTGACCGCGCTGCGCCGGCACCGGATCGGCATCGTCTTCCAGCAGGCCAACCTGCTGCCCTCGCTCACCGCCGCCGAACAGCTCCAGGTGATGGCCCACCTCGACGGCCGCTCCCCGCGCGCCGCCCTCCCCCGTGCGCTCGAACTCCTGGCCGCCGTGGGTCTGCGCGACCAGGCGGCGCGGCGGCCGCACCAGCTCTCCGGCGGTCAGCGCCAGCGCGTCAACATCGCCCGCGCCCTGATGAACGACCCGACGGTGCTGCTGGTCGACGAACCCACCAGCGCGCTGGACCACGAGCGCGGCGCCGCCGTGATCGAGCTGATCACCGAACTCACCCACCGCCGCGCCACCGCCACCGTGCTGGTCACCCACGACCGGACCCACCTCACGGCAGTCGACCGGGTCGCCGAGGTCCACGACGGAAGGCTCACCGTGGCGGCGACGTTCTGATCGCCGGTCACCCGAACGAGCGGCCCGAGTCCTACCGCGCCCGCAGCCGCAGCGCCGGGCGGGCCTCCTCGGTCTCCTCCTGGCCGGCGGCCCAGAGCGAGCGGACGTGGCCGAGGTGGCGGGACATGCAGGCCTCAGCGGCCTCCGCATCGCCGGCGAGCATCAGGTCGAGCAGTTCCAGGTGCTCCTCGGCGGAGGAGACCAGCTCGCCGCGCTGGTCGAGGCGGTTGAGGCCGTAGAGCCGGGAGCGCTTGCGCAGGTCGCCGACGACCTCGACCAGGCGGGCGTTGCCGGCTAGGCCGAGCAGGTCCAGGTGGAACTGCCGGTCGGCCTCCAGGTAGCCGATCAGGTCGTGCTTGCGGGCGGCGGCCACGATCGCCTCCGCCTGCGGGCGCAGCGCGTCCAACTGCTCGGCGGTGGCGGTGCGGGTGACCCGGCCGATGGTCGGGACCTCGATCAGGGCGCGGATCTCGGTGAAGTCGTCGAGGTCGCGCTCGGTCAGCTCGGTGACCCGGAAGCCCTTGTTGCGGACGGCCTCCACCAGGCCCTCGCGGGCGAGGTCGAGCATCGCCTCGCGGACGGGGGTGGCGGAGACGCCGAAGTCGGCGGCGAGCGCGGGCGCGGAGTACACCACACCGGGGCGCAGCTCGCCGGAGATCAGCGCGGCCCGGAGGGCGTGGGCGACCTGGTCGCGCAGCCGCTCCTGGACGGAGATCAGGGTGCGGGGTTTGAGGTCGGCCATGGTGTTCCTCCGGGTGGGTCGCAGAACACCAGCGTACAATGTCACGTTACGTTGAGTGTGCAACATTCCGTTACTCGGACCATTCGTCGCCGGCCGCGTTCTCCCGGCGGGCCCATGGTGACAGCGGCCGCCGGCCGTCGCAACGGCCGGCGGCACATCCACGGCGGACCGCCCGGCTACGCCTTCTTGAACAGCTCGATCAGACGGGTCGAGCCGGACGCGCCGCACCCGGCCGCGACACCGCGCCGGAAGGTCTCGACCACCAGTGCGGGCAGCGCGCAGTCCCCCCAGAAGAGGAAGCCGGCAGAGCGCTGTAACGAACGCTCTATTCAGTTGCGCGGCTAGACTCGGCCCGTGAAGACGACGACCACCGGCACCCGCGAGCGGATCGTCCGGTCCACCTCCCGGCTGTTGCAGCGCCAAGGCTACGAGGGCACCGGGATCAAGCAGATCTCGCGCGAGGCGGAGGCCACCCTCGGCTCCGTCTACCACTTCTTCCCGGGCGGCAAGCAGGAGTTGGCCGCCGAGGCGATCCGCCACAGCGACCGGGAGTTCGCCGAGCTGCTCCGCGCCGGCCTGGCCGCCGCGGACGATCCGGCCGAGGCGATGACGGCCTGCACCGGGCTCCTCGCCACGGGCCTGCGCGAGTCCGACTGGCAGGACGGCTGCCCGATCACCAGTACCGCGCTGGAGACGATCGGCCGCGCGCCCGTGATCGAGCAGGCCGTCGCCGAGGCGTTCACGCACTGGCGCGCCGTCGTCGCGGAGAAGCTGCTGGCGGCCGGCCTCGGCGCGGACGACGCCCGCGAACTCGCCGCCACCGTCGTCAGCACCCTGGAGGGCGCCGAACTGACCGCCCAGGTGGCCCGCAGCGAGGAGCCATTGCACCTCGCCGGCAAGCACCTGGCCCGGCTGGTCCGCAGCTACTGCTAGGCCTTGTCCGACAATGCGCGCCGGGCACACGAAAGCGGCCGGCGTGGCCGGGGATCCCGTCCCACCACGCCGGCCGCAGCTTCGGCCCACCCCCACGACGATCGCCCACGGCCCGAGGTGACGGACGTGGGCGTCGAAACCCGCCCTCCGCACCGGCCGCCCGCACCGGCTCCCCCACCGGAGCCGCAGCGCCCCCGACCGGGCCGATCGCCGCGTGCGCACACACGCCCGCCGGCCGGGGCACCTCCTGGACGACCGGCCCGCCGGCTACCCGGGCAGCCCCTCCGCCCGGCCCCGCCGGTGGATCTCCGCCGCGACGGCGAGGTCCTGCCAGGCCATCCCGACGCTCTTGAAGAAGCGCGGCCGGTCGCTCGGTACCGGCACCTCGCCGCGCACCAGCTCGGCCAGGTTCCAGAGCGCGTCGGCCCCGGTGACGCCCGCCATCAGCAGGTCCCCCGCCTCCCGCAGCGCGGCCGCCCGGGCCTCGACGTAGAGTGCGGCCCGGCCGACCAGCACGGCGTCCACCTCCCGCGCCTGCGGCTCGTGCGAGCCGACCGCCGCCACCGCGGCGTGGTCGGGCACCAGCGCACCGTCGAACAGCGGGGTGCGGGCGGTGGTGCAGCAGACCACCAGGTCCGCCTCGGCCACGGCGGACGCCGTGCCCACCGAGGCCGACAGCCCGAGCCGGCGCGCGTGCCCGGCCAGCGCCTCGGCGGGCGCCTCCCTGCGGGCCACCACGGTGACCCTGGTCAGCGGCCGGACGGCGAGCAGCGCGTCCAGGTGCCCGTAGGCCTGCGGGCCGGCCCCGAACAGGACGAGGTGCGCGGCGTCCGGCGCGGCCAGCCGGCGCATCGCGACGGCCGTGACGGCGGGCGTGCGCAGCGTGGTGAGCGCCGCGCCGTCGAGCAGGGCGACCGGCTGCAGCGTCGGGCCGTCCAGCAGCAGGTAGCTGCCGGTGATCCGGGGCAGGCCGAGGGCAGCGTTCCCGGGGGCCACCCCGGCGATCTTCACCCCGGCGTACTCGGCCGTGGCCGCGGGCATCAGCAGCAGCTCGCCCGCCGGCACCGGGACCGCCGACCGGGCGGGCCCGGCCTCCGGGTCCAGCCCGGCCAGCAGCGCCCGCTCGATCGCGTCGGCCGCCCCGGCCGGGCTCAACGACTCGTGGACCGGACCGACGCCCGGCGCGGCGTACTGGAGCGGCTCAGCCGACGCGCCGGGCAGCAGGAGGGGTTCGGAGCGGGAGGGGGTCACAGCAGGAACCCCGTCCCCAGCGTGTCGTCCGGGTCGAGCAGGAAGGCGTGCTCGCCGGTGCGGTGGGCGGTACCGGTGACCTCGGTGACCACGCCGGCGCCGAGCGGGTCGCCGCCGGGGAGCACCCGGCCGGTGAACACCGTCCCGATCACCGACTCGTGGCGCAGTTCCTCGCCCGGTGCCAGCCGCCCCTCGGCGGCGAGCACGGCCAGGCGCGCCGACGTGCCGGAGCCGCAGGGCGAGCGGTCGATCTGCCCGTCGGCGAAGACGGTGACGTTGCGCTGGACGGGCCCGGCTCCGTCGTCGGGCAGTTCGTCGTACAGGATCACCCCGTAGACGCCCGAGAGCCGCGGGTCGCTCGGGTGCCGGACGGCCGGCGAGTCGGCTAGGGCGGCGCGGATCTCCCGCCCGACGGCGGTGAGTTCGGGCAGCAGCGCGGTCTCGACGGTGAGCCCGAGCGCGGCGGCCGGCACCGAGGCGTAGCAGGCGCCCGCGTGCGCGACGGCCACCTCGACGGTGCCGCGCGAGGTCTGCACGGGCAGCTTCCGCGCGCTGACGACGGCCGGCACGTTGCGGAAGGTCACCCCGGTGGTCCGCCCGCCGGCGCGGTGGACGGTGGCGGTGACCCGCCCGGACGGGACGTCGATCCGTACCCGGGCCACCCCGTCGTCCGGGGCCCGGACCAGCCCGGAGTCGACCGCCCAGGCACCGAGCGCGATGGTGCCGTGGCCGCACGCGGT
Organism: Kitasatospora sp. NPDC050463; assembly: GCF_040655255.1. NCBI lineage: Bacteria > Bacillati > Actinomycetota > Actinomycetes > Kitasatosporales > Streptomycetaceae > Kitasatospora > Kitasatospora sp. NPDC050463. The sequence goes on along the minus strand of NZ_JBFAJO010000005.1, from coordinate 62,208 downwards.
GGAGTAGCCGTCCTTGTGCCAGAAGAGCACCCCGAGGTGCGCCTCGTCGTCGTCCGCCGGCACCAGGAACCCGCCGTACATCCCGGCGTGCCCGCGCGGCTCGCGGACGAGCAGCCGCCGCACCTCGTCGAGCGCGCCCGGCCGGGGCGCGGTGGCCGTGCCACCCGCGCCGATCGCGACGGCGCGCCGCTCGGCGACCGTGTCACCGGGGATGGCCGGCGTCCCGTCGAGAACGATCCGGAACGGTTCACCGGCCACGTGGTAGTCCACGGTCCGGACGTCCATCAGGCACTCCCCGCCGGCAGCAGGGTGATGGTGCGACTGGCGGTGTAGAAGTCCAGCGCCGCCTGGCCCTGCTCGCGCTCACCGTGGCTGGCACCCTTGGCGCCGCCGAACGGCAGGTGGAAGTCGACCCCGCTGGAGGGCGCGTTGACCCGGATCATGCCCGCGTCCAACCGGTCGGCGGCGGCGAGCGCGACGTCCAGGTCACGGGTGTGCACCGAGGCGGACAGCGTGTACGGGGTCTCGTTGGCGAGCGCGATCGCCTCGTCCAGGTCGGCCGCCGCGTGCAGCACGGCGATCGGGCCGAAGAACTCCTCACGCCGCAGCGGGTGGCCCTGCGGCACGTCGGCGACCAGGGTCGGGTCGAGGTACCAGCCGGTCCGCTCCGGCACGCCGCCGCCGGTCAGCACCTCGGCACCGGCGTCGCGGGCCGAGGCGACGGCCGCGGTGATCTCGTCCCGGGTGGCCGCGCTGATCAGCGGCCCGCAGGACGTGTCGTCGACCTGGGCCAGTGCCTTCACCAGTGCGGCCCTCAGCGGCTCGTACGCCGCGCCGACGGCGATCACCCGGCTGGTGGCGGTGCACTTCTGCCCGGCGTACCCGGCGATCGCGGCGGCCAGGTGGCCGGCGGCCTGCTCGATGTCGGCGTCCGGAAGGACCAGTGCCGCGTTCAGTCCGCCGAGTTCGGCCTGGACCGGGATGCCGCGCTCGGTGGCGGTCCGGACCACCTGTCGGCCCACGCCGGTGGAACCGGTGAACGAGACCACGTCGGCGGCACCGACCAGCTCGCCGCCCTCCGCGCCACCGCCCGGCAGCACGGTGAAGACGTCCGCGGGCAGACCGGCCTCGGCGACCAGTTCGGCCAGCCGCAGCGCGCAGCCGACCGCCTCCGAGGACGGCTTGAGCACCACCGAGTTGCCGACGGCCAGCGCCGGGGCGGCCTTCCAGGTGGGGATCGCGAGCGGGAAGTTCCACGGCGTGATCAGCCCGGCCACCCCGTACGGGCGACGGCGGGTGAGCAGCAGCCCGGGCCCGGCGGCGGTCTCGTGCACGGCTCCGGAGGCCGCGAACGGCGCCTGCGCGTAGTAGCGCCAGATCGCGGCGGTGCGGGCGACCTCGCCGCGCGCCTCGGCGAGCGGCTTGCCGACCTCACGGACGACCAGCGCCGTCAGCTCGTCGGCGTTCGCCTCGACCAGCTCGGCGATCCGGGTGAGCGCGGCGGAGCGGGCGCCGGCACCGGCGGCGAGCCACCCGGCCTGCGCGGCCCGGGCCCGCGCGACGGCGGTCCGGACGGCCTCGATACCGGGCGCTTCGACCTCGACCACGAGGTCCTCGGGATCGGCGGGGTTGTACGAAAGGATCGTCACAGCAGGCAGCCCTTCAGGGTGTTCAAGGGAGTTCAGAGCAGGAACCCGGCCGGGAACGGGTCGCTCGGGTCCAGGAAGTACTGGGCGGTGCCGGTGACCCAGGCCCGTCCGGTGACGGTGGGCACGACGGCGGGCCGCCCGGCCACCTCGGTCTCCTCGACCAGGCGGCCGGTGAAGGTCGTCCCGATGAAGGAGTCGTTGCGGAAGTCCCGTCCGAGCGGGAGTTCGCCCCGGGCGTGCAGCTGGGCCATCCGGGCGGAGGTGCCGGTGCCGCAGGGCGAACGGTCGAACCAGCCGGGGTGGATGGCCATCGCGTGCCGGGAGTGCTCGGCGGTCGAGCCGGGGGCGAGCAGCTGGACGTGGTGGCAGCTGTGGATCGACGGGTCCTCGGGGTGCACCGGCCGGTCCGGGCCGGCGTTGATGGCGTCCATCAGGGCCAGACCGGCGTCCAGGATGTCCTGCTTGCGCTCGCGCTCGAACGGCAGCCCGAACTCGGCGAGCGGCAGGATGGCGTAGAAGTTGCCGCCGTAGGCGAGGTCGTAGCCGACCGTGCCGTACCCGGGCACCTCGATCTTGCGGTCCAGGGCGGCGGCGTACGAGGGCACGTTGCGGATGGTCACCGCGGTGGCGGCGCCGTCCTCGACCCGGACCTCGGCGATCACCAGCCCGGCGGGGGTGTCCAGCCGCACGGTGGTGACCGGCTCGACCACCGGCACCATGCCGGTCTCGACCAGCACGGTGGCCACGCCGATGGTGCCGTGGCCGCACATCGGCAGCAAGCCGGAGACCTCGATGTAGAGCACCCCGAAGTCGGCGTCCGGGCGCGTCGGGGGCTGCAGGATCGCACCGCTCATCGCGGCGTGGCCGCGCGGCTCGTACATCAGCAGCGTCCGGAAGTGGTCGAGGTGCTGCTGGAAGTGCACGCGGCGCTCGGCCATGGTGGCGCCCGGGATGACGCCGAATCCACCGGTGACGACCCTGGTCGGCATGCCCTCGGTGTGCGAGTCGACGGCGTGGAACACGTGGCGGCTGCGCATGTGGTTGCGGCTCCCGTCGGGGTGGGTGGGGTGGTGGGCCGGGCCGGCTGCCCCAGCAGCCGGCCGCACCCGATGGCAGCGGTGTCGGTTACCCGAGACCCTCGGCCAGCGCCTTCTCGGTGGCCGCGCGGACGGCCGCCTCGATCTCCGGGTTGAGCGGCAGCCGCGGGTCGCGGGTGGGCCCGCCCGGGCGGCCGGCGATGTCCATCGAGAGCTTGATCGCCTGGACGAACTCGGTCTTGGAGTCCCAGCGCAGCAGCGAGTGCAGCGCCTTGTAGAGCGGCAGCGCGACGTCCAGGTCGTGCGCGACGGCCGCCTGGTACAGGGCGACGCTGGCGGCCGGCAGCGCGTTCGGGTAGCCGGCGATCCAGCCGACCGCGCCGGCCAGGGCCAGCTCCAGCAGTACGTCGTCGGCGCCGATCAGCAGGTCCAGCCCGGGGGCCAGCTCGGCGATCTCGTACGCCCGGCGGACATCGCCGCTGAACTCCTTGACGGCGACGATCGAGCCGTCGCCGTGCAGCTGCGCCAGCAGCGAGGGTACGAGGTCGACCTTGGTGTCGTACGGGTTGTTGTACGCGACGATCGGCAGACCGGCCTTGGCCACCTCGGCGTAGTGGGCCCGGACGGCGTCGTGGTCGGCGCGGTAGGCGTTCGGCGGCAGCAGCAGGACGGAGCCGGCGCCGGCCTCGGCGGCCTGCTCGGTCCAGCGGCGGGACTCGGCGCTGCCGTAGGCGGCCACGCCCGGCATGACCCGGGACCCGTCACCGGCGGCCTCGACCGCGACCTCGACGACCCGGGCCCGCTCCTCGGCGGTGAGGGTCTGGTACTCGCCCAGCGAGCCGTTGGGGACGACGCCGTCACAGCCCGAGTCGATCAGCCAGCGGACGTGGTCGGCGTAGGCGTCGTAGTCGACGGAGAGGTCCGGGCGCAGCGGGATCGTGGTGGCGACCATGATGCCGCGCCAGGGCCGGGTGGTGTCGCGGGGGGTGTTGGACACAGATGACTCCTTGGTGAGGTGTGACATTTTATTAGAAGGCGCGGGCGGAGACAAGTGGCCCCGCGCCGCGGGTTCAGGACGGCGGCAGTCCGGTTCCGGGGCCGGCCGCGAGCTGCGAGAGGGGGACGGGGCAGGACAGGGGACGGCTGTCCGCCCGCCCGTCGCCGGCGCCGGAGAGGCAGGCCACCGCCGGACCGCACATCCGGCCCTGGCACCAGCCCATCCCGGCCCGGGTGAGCAGCTTGACGGTCCGCGCATCGCCGGCGCCGAGCTCCTCCACGGCCTCGGTGATCCTGGCCACCGGAACTTCCTCGCAGCGGCAGACATCGGTGTCCGGACGCAGCCACCGCGTCCAGCCGGGACCGGGCCGGTGCGCCGCCGCCATCAGCTCGGCGAAGGCGCGCAGCCGGGAGCGGCGGCGCAGCAGGGCGGTGCGGGCCGGCGCACCGGCGACCGCGTGCGCGGCCAGCTCGCCCTCGGCGATCGCCAGGTCGGCCCCGCCGACGCCGCAGGTCTCGCCGGCCGCCCAGAGGCCGGGGAGGGTGGTGCGCAACCGCGAGTCCACCGCGAGCGCGACCGTACCGTCGGCCGTCGTCCTGGTCCCGGCGCCCAGCTCGGTGGCCAGCTCGATCTGCGGCAGCAGGCCGTGGCCGACGGCGAGCGCGTCACAGGCGATCCGGCGCTCGGTACCGGGCACCGGCCGCCAGTCCGCGTCCAGCCGGGCGACGGTGACGGCCGTGACCCGGTCGGTGCCGTGCGCCTCGATCACGGCGCTGCGGCGGCGCAGCCGGACTCCGTGGCGCAGCAGTGCGGCGCCGTGCCCGGCGCCCTCGACGAGCTTGGCCGGAACGGCGGCCAGCACGTCGGGGCGCCGCGCGTAGCCGAGGTAGTCGGTGGCCTCGACCACGGCCGGCACCTGCGCCCCCGCGGTGACCAGCGAGGAGGCCGCCGCGAGCAGCAGCGGCCCGCTGCCGGCCACCACGATCCGCCGGCCCGGCAGCACCAGGCCGGACTTGAGCATGGCCTGCGCCCCACCGGCGGTGACCACCCCGGGCAGCGTCCAGCCGGGGAACGGCAGCTGCCGCTCGTACGCGCCGGTGGCCAGCAGGACCGCGGCGGCCCGGACGGTCGCCCGGTCGGCGGCCTCCGGCCCCAGCGTGGCGTGCACCGCCCAGCCGGTGTCGCCCGGACGTTCCAGCGCCCAGACCTGGTGGCCGGCCAGCAGGTCGACCCGCCCGGTCCCGCGGTGCACCGCGAGCCGGTCGGCCAGGCCGGTGTAGACGGACCAGCCGTGGTGCAGCCGGTCGGGGCGGGTGGCGCCCAGGCCGGGGGCGGGGTGGCGGTAGTACTGGCCGCCGGTGCGCGGGCCGGCGTCGAGCAGGGCGCAGCGCAGTCCGAGGTCGGCGGCGGCCACGGCCGCGGCGAGACCCGCCGGGCCGGCGCCGATCACGGCCAGGTCGTAGGGGCGGTGGCCGCCGAGCCCGGTCGCCCCGGACGCCTCGGTCGACTCGGTCGGCGTGGTCGGCCCTGCCCCCCCGGTCGGCTCGGTCGGCTTGAACGGTTCAGACGGCGAGGTCGGCACGGCCGTTGCCCTCCTGGGTGGTGACGACGGTGCCGGGCTCGGCCGGCAGCAGACAGGTGCGCTGGTTGGGGCGGCCGTCCACGACGGCCAGGCAGTCGAAGCAGGCGCCGATCCCGCAGAACGCCCCGCGCGGCCTGCCGCCGACCCGGGTGGTGCGCCAGGCCAGCACGCCGTCGGCCCAGAGCGCGGCGGCGATCGACTGCCCGGGCAGAGCGGGCACCGGCCGTCCGTCGAAGTCGATGGTGTGGGCGGGGCCGGGTACCGCCCCGACCAGCTCGGCGGGGGTTCGGCGCATGACTGGGGTTCTCCGTTCCGGTGGTGGGGCTGGTGCGATCATCAGGTCGCACCGGGGCGGGCGATGTCTTTGCAAAGCGTTTCTCGCACTTTGCAAAGCTCAGCCGGAGCCGTCGGCGGGAAACCGGTCCGGCCGGAACGGCGCGAGGTCCAGCTCCGGCTGCTTGCCGGTGAGCTGCTCGGTGATCAGCAGCCCGGTCGCCGGGGCCAGCCCGATGCCCGCACCCTCGTGGCCGCAGGCGTGATGGAGCCCCGGCACCCGCGGGTCGGCGCCGATCGCGGGCAGGTGGTCCGGCAGGTACGGGCGAAAGCCCCGGTAGGCACGGAGCACACTGACGTCGGCGAGGACCGGGAAGAGCGCCGCGGCCTGCGCGGCGAGCCGGTGCAGCACCTCCACCGAGAGGGTCCGGTCGAAGCCGACCCGTTCCCGGCTGGCGCCGATCAGCACCGGGCCGCCGGGAGTCCCCTCGACCACCGCCGAGGTCTGCAGCGCGGCCGAACCGCTGGCCACGTCCGCGACGTAGTCGGCGGCGTAGACCTTGCGCCGGACGATCCGCGGCAGCGGCTCGGTCACCAGGACGAAGCCCCGCCGGGGCAGCACCGGCAGGTGCACCCCAGCCAGCGCGGCCAGCTCGCCGCCCCAGGTGCCGGCGGCGTTGACCACGGCGGGCGCCGCCAGCCGGCGCCGGTCGGTGACGACACCACGCACGGCGCCGTCCGGGCCGACGGTCACCCCCAGGACGGTCTCGCCGGTGTACAGCACGGCGCCCTCGCGGCGGGCGGCGCGCAGCAGGTGCGCGGCGGCCAGGGCGGGCTGGACCTGGGCGTCCTGCGGGTAGTGGAACCCGCCCGCCAGCCCGGGCGCGAGGTGCGGCTCGAGCTCGCGCAGCCGCTCGCCGGGGATCTCCTCGGCGGTGACGCCGACCGTCGCCTGATCGGCGGCGAAGGCGCGCAGGGCGTCCTGGCGGGCCGGGGTACCGGCCACCACCAGGCCGCCCTTGGGCTCGTACTCGACGGCGGTGCCGAACTCCTCGGCGAGTTCCCGCCAGAGCCGGGTGGAGAGCAGCGCGAGGTCGAGCTCGGGCCCTGGCTCCTTGTCGGAGACCAGCAGGTTGCCCTCCCCGGCGCCGGTGGTACCGCCCGCGACCGGACCGCGGTCGATGACGGCGACGGCGAGCCCGGCTCGGGCCGCGTAGTAGGCGCAGGCGGCGCCGACCACGCCGGCGCCGACCACGACGACATCCAGGAGAGGTCTCTGAGGCTTGGACACGGCAGTAATATGTCACATGCCATCGCGCCTGCCAAGAGTGCCCCACCGGCCGGCCCCCTCCACGCGCAAACCCATGCAAAAACCCCGGCCCGCCGGGAAGCGGCGGGCCGGGGTTGCGAGGTGGTTCACCGGATCACGTGATGTCGTCCATCTGCTCGTGCCGGGCGGCCGGCACCGGCGCACTGGCCACCGGCGCGTGGGAGGCCTCCACGGCCTCGGCCCCGGCCACCGGCTGCACCGAGAGGTCCAGGTGCGAGGCCTCCTCGTCGTCCAGCCCGAGGTCCGGGTTGCGGCGGGCCTTGCGCCGGTCGTTCACGATGGCGACCCCGACCGCGACGAAGTACAGCGCCCAGATCGGCGCGGCCAGCACCAGCATGCTGACGGGCTCGGCGCTCGGCGTCGCGAAGGCGGCGAACACGGTGATGCCCAGCACCATGCCGCGCCACCAGCCGAGCAGTCGCTTGCCGGTGACCATGCCGACCATGTTCAGCATCACCAGCAGCAGCGGGAACTCGAAGGCCACGCCGAAGACCAGCACCATCCGGGTGGCGATGTCGAGGTAGTCCTCGGGCGGCAGGATCGGCGTGGTGTTGTTCGGGGTGAACGAGATCAGCACGTCCACCGTGGTCGGCAGCACCAGGATGGCGCAGGTCACGCCGGCCAGGAAGAGCGGCGCCCCGCAGGCCATGAAGATGATCGTGTACTTCTTCTCGTGCCGGTGCAGGCCCGGCGCGACGAAGGCCCAGACCTGGTAGAGCCAGACCGGCACGGCCGCGACCACACCGGCCGTCAGCGCCACCTTGAGCATCCAGGTGAAACCGGCGGTCAGACCGATGTTGCTGACCTGAGCGCACTTACCGTGGAACTGGCTGGCGGTCTCCGGCGTACAGTGCGGCAGCGGCTTCAGCAGGAAGTCCTCGAGCTGCTTGTGGTAGACCGCCGCCACGATCGTGACGACCACGATCGCCAGGACCGACTTGACCACGCGGTTCCGCAGTTCCCGCAGGTGGTCGGCGAGGGCCATCCGCCCTTCAGGATCCTTGGGCGCATTCGGCGCCTTGGAGAGCTTGCTCAACCCCGGTCCTCAACTCGTGCGTCGAGGCCCGCCGGTCGACGGGCCTCAGTGGTCGCGTGCGTCACGCGCGTCGCGGAGCGCTCAACGCGGGCCGCCGCCGTCCGTCGCCGTCCCCGCGGGCTGCTCGGCCACCGGCCGGGCCGTCCCGGTCGCCCCCGGGGCGGCCTGGATCGTCTTGGCGGTCTCCGCCGCCACGGCGGGCGCGGGCTGGGCCGGCGCGCTCTCGTCCGCGGCACCGTCCGAACGCATCGCCTTGGTCTCGCTCTTCAGGATCCGCATCGACTGGCCGAGCGAACGCGCCAGATCGGGCAGTCGCTTGGCGCCGAAGAGCAGAATGGCAAGAACCACGATCACCAGGATCGCGGTCGGCGAGATCCGCATGTTCGACCACCTTCAGTCATGGCGGCACCGGCGGGCCGCCCGCTGCGGGGATGGTAACCGCTGCGGATGACGCCCTGACGACGGCCGCCCGAACAGGACAGCGGCCCCGGTCGCACTTTCAGGAGCCATCTGAGAGCGTAACCCGCCGGAACCTCCGGGCAGCAGCCCCCGTACCCCTGAGGTGCCCCTGACCGCCGCCGGGGACCGGCGGCGACCGCCGCGGCCCACCGCCGGCGGCCTGCCACCGGCGAACCGCTCAGCGCCCGGGAACCGCCGCCGCGAGATCGCCGGCCGCCTCGGCCAGCGCCCGGGAGGCCTCGTCCACTCCCCCGGCCAGCGTCCGCACGTCCAGCCAGAGCCGGATCGCGAGGACGCCGAGGACCAGCAGACCGGCGGTAGCGAGCAGGACGGCGGCGACGAGCATCCAGGACATGGCCACCACCCTATCCGCCGGCCCGGGCCCGGCCGTCCCCGACCGGCGCTCAGCCCGGCCCGGCGCTCAGCCCTGGGTGGAACCCCCGGCCGGCACCAACCGCATCGTCCGCACCCCGGCGCCGGTCAGCGCCGACACGATCTTCTCCCCCGCCTGCTTGCGGACCGAGGCCCCGCAGAGCGGGCAGCCGAAGCTGTAGTGCGCCTGGGCCGGCGTCCGCCCGAGGGTGAGGCGGAACTCCTCCGCGGGCAGCTCCACCTTCTCCCGGCACTGCGAGCAGTAGACCTTGAATCTGGTACCCGGCTCCACGGCTCAGACCTGCCCCTGCCCGCCGGCCGTCTCCTGGTAGGCGGCCAGCGCCTCCAGCGCCGCCGACCGCGCCTGCTCGGCGAGCGCCGGCGGCGAGACGATCCGCCCGTCCCGGCCCAGCCGCAACGCCAGCGGGCGCAGCTGGGACGGGTCGGCGCTGCGCAGGGTGATCCGCAGCCCGCCGTCCGGCAGTTCCTCGGCGCGGTCGTGGGTGTAGTACTCGGCCACCCAGCGCCCGCCGGAGGACACCTCGACGACCACCTCGGGGTCGTTCGCGGACGGGTTGACCAGCCCGCCGGAGAGGTCGCGCGGCTCACGCCTGGGCGGGTCGGAGGGGACGTCCAGCACCCGGATCTCGGCGACCCGGTCGAGCCGGAACATCCGGTGGTCCTCGGAGGTCCGGCACCAGGCCTCAAGGTAGGTGTGGCCCTCGGTGAGCAGCCGGATCGGGTCGACCTCGCGCTCGGTCATGCCGCCGCGCCCGTGCGAGTAGTAGCGCAGCCAGAGCCGCCGGCCCTCGCTGAGCGCGCGGTCGATGTCGGCGAAGACGTGGCTCTCCGCCTCGAAGGTGACGCCGACCCGGGCGCTGCCCTCGGCGCTGTCCCCGGCGGCGTTCTCGATCTTGGCGACGGCCCGGGTGAGCGCCTCCCGGTCACCGGCCCGCAGACCGGGCAGGCCCGCCACCGCGCGGGCGGCGACCAGCAGCGCGGTCGCCTCGTCGGCGGCCAGCCGCAGTGGCTGGGCGACGTCGTCGACGTTGTGCCACCAGATCCGCTCACCGTCGGTGTCGATGTCGAGCAGGTCGCCGCCGCGGAAGCTGGTGCCGCACATCGGCAGGACGTTGAGGTCGCCGATCAGCTCGCGCTCGGTGATGCCGAAGGCCCGGGCCACCTCGGCCACCTCGGCGCCGGGCCGCTCGCGCAGGTAGGTGACCAGCGACAGCATCCGCCGGGTCTGGTCGATCGCGTTGCTCATGCCCGCACTCCTTCAGCGCTCTCCACCGCGGCGCCGTCGACGGCGCCCGCCCCGGCCACCGCGCGCAGCCGCTCGATCACGTCGGAGCGCAGCTCCTCCGGGCCGAGCACCAGCACGTCCGGCCCGAACTCGGCGAGGTCGGCGCCGAGCCCGTTGCCGTACGGGATCTCCAGCACGTCCCACTCCTCGTCCACGCCGGGGGTCCCCCCGGCCGGATCCTGCGCAAGGGTGCTGAGCGCCTTGGTGCGCAGCGGGAAGCCGGCGCCGCGGCGGACCTTGACGACCGCGGTCGCGGTGGCGCCCTCGCCGGCGAACTTGGCGACGGTGGCCCGGACGTCGACGTGCTCGGGGACGCTGCCGAGGAAGGCGCCGGACCGGGTGCGGACCTTGCCGGTGATCCGGCTGAGCCGGAAGACCCGGGCGTCGGCGCGGTCGCGGTCCCAGCCGGCCAGGTACCAGTGGCCGCGCCAGCACTCCAGGGCCCAGGGCTCCACGGTGCGCTGCTCGACGGCGGCGGCACCGGCCTTGCGGTACTCGAAGGTGACCGGGCGGCGGTCGCGGGCGGCGGTGAGCAGCGGTTCGAACGCGGTCTCGCGCGCGGGGATCCGTGGTTCGAGGGCGGTGCGGCCCTCGGTCTCGGTGAACGGGACACCGGCGGCACGCAGCTTCTGCAGGGCGCCGCTGGCCGCGCCGGACATCTTGGCCTGCTGCCAGACCCGGGCGGCGAGGGTGAGCGCGGCGGCCTCCTCGGCGTCGAGGGCGATCTCCGGCAGGCGGTTGCGGTCGGCGCGGGCGAGGTAGCCGAGTTCGCCGTCGAGGGCGTTCTCGTCGACGTCGATGACCAGACCGAGTTCGCGCAGGTCGTCCTTGTCCCGCTCGAACATCCGGTTGAAGGCGTCCTCGCTGCTGTTCTGCCAGGCCTCGCGGTACGCCTCGATGGATTCCCGCAGCTCCTTCTTGGAGAGCGGCCGTCTGGTGTTCATCAGGCACAGGGCGAGATTCATCAGCCGCTCTGCCTTGGCGATCGCCATCGCTGACCCTTCCGGTGTGCCGCGCCGCGCGCGGGGTGCGCCCGCCGGGCGGTGGTCGACCCGGCGGGACCGACCGTACCGGTAGCGGTACGCACTGCAAAAGCCGAGTCCGTGAACGCGTGGGGCCGCACCCCCGGGGTGGGGGTGCGGCCCTGGGTCACGACCGGCTCAGACGCCCAGCAGGTCGACGACGAAGATCAGCGTCGAGCCGGCCGGGATGAGCGGGGTCGGCGACTGGTTGCCGTACGCCAGGTGCGCCGGGATGATCAGCTCGCGGCGGCCGCCGACCTTCATGCCGACGACGCCCTGGTCCCAGCCCTTGATGACGCGGCCGGCGCCGAGCGGGAACTTGAAGCTGCTGCCGCGGTTCCAGCTGGCGTCGAACTCCTCGCCGGAGGCGAAGGTGACACCGACGTAGTGCACCTCGACGACCTGGCCCGGCTTGGCCTCCTCGCCGGTGCCGACCTCGATGTCGCGGATCTGCAGCTCGGTGGGCGCGTCGCCGCCCGGGAAGTCGATCTCCGGCTTCGTCTTGTTGCTCACTACTGCCTCTTCTCGCGGTTGGTTCGGTTCATGACCCGGCGGCGGGCGCCCGCGCCCCGGTCCGTTGCCCGGACCACGGTACGGGCGCCCGCCGCCCGTGCGGGGTCGGCCACGCGGCCGGTCCCGAAGGTCACACACCCACCATTGTCACCCGAAAGTGGATCAGCCCTGACCCGCATCGAGAATATCGACCACGAACACCAGGGTGGAGTTGGCCGGGATGTCGCCCTGCGCCTGGTCCTTGTAGCCCAGCGAGGCGGGGATGACCAGCTCGACCCGGCTGCCGACGGTCTGGCCCTCCAGACCCTGGTCCCAGCCCGCGATGACCTGGCCGCCACCGACCGGGAAGGAGAAGGCCTGGCCCTTGCTCAGCGAGGAGTCGAAGACCTTGCCGTCCTTGAACAGCGCGCCGGTGTACTGGACGACGACCTTCTCGCCCTTCTCGACCTTGGGTCCGGTGCCCTTGATCAGGACGTGGGACTTCAGCTCGGTCGGGTCGGCGGCGCCGGGGACCGGGGTGATGTCGGCCGGCTTCTTGCCGTTGTCCTTCACCTGCGGGAAGTCCGCGGGCGGCGGGGTCACGGTGCCGCTGACCACGGCGTCGGGCGCGTTGCTGTTGCGGATGTCGATGACGAAGACCAGGTTGTCCTTGGCCCCGATCGACATGTTCGGGTTGCCCTGGGCGCCGAACGCGGCGGCCGGCGGGGCCACCACGAGCACCCGGCTGCCGGCCTTCTTCCCGACCACGGCCTGGTCGAGCGCCGGGATCAGCGCGTCGGTGCCGGCCTGGAAGATCTGCGGCTTGCCCGACTCGTCGTACGAGCTCGGGATGTCCTTGCCGGTCGTCCAGTCCTTGGCCGTGTAGTCGACCGAGGTCCAGGAGTTCTTCTCGACCTTGGGGCCGCTGCCCTCGGACAGGACCTTCACCACGAAGCTGCCGTCGGCCTGCTCGCCGGGCACCTCGATGGTGGCCTTCTTGCCGAACTCGCCGGTGATGGTCGGCAGCACCTTGGCGCTGTCCTTGATCGGCGGCACCGGCTCGGCGGACGGCGTCGGCGGCGCGGACTTGGCGGCGTCCGCCTTGGCCGTGGTGTCCGTCTTGGAGCCGCCGTCGCGGTTCACGACGTACAGCGTGATCCCGCTGCCGACCAGCAGCACCGCCAGCACGGTGCCCAGGATCACACCGAGCCTGCCGACACCGGGCGGGTTCTCGTCGTACCCGGCCTCCGAGGTGTCCTGGCGGCGCACGTTCGAGGCGAAGATCTGCGGGGTCTCGTCGGTCTTCGTCCCGCCCGCGCTCCGCTTCGCCTGGCCGGCTTCACCCGGCTGGGCCCAGCCCGGCGAGTGCTTCAGGATCGACGGCGGTACGACGATCGACTCGCCGTCGCCGGGCAGCGGGCCACCGGGCCGCGAGTCGGCCGGGTCACCGGCGGAGTTTCCGTTCGCGGTGCCGGCCCCGCCCGGGCTCGACGCTTTCTCAGACATGACTCCCCATCCATCTCGCCACGAGGTCTTCGAGGTCTACGGCCGGCGTGGTGAGCGCCGGAGTGCTGTCGCACTGCCGCCCGGAGCCCGGACGCCGACGGCGCCTACCACAGTGCGAGGGCAGTATGACAGGTCAGGATGAGGGCGGACGCTTCCATGTGCGAGCGCCCGCCCAAGCGTACGGACCCCACCCGTCACTTGACAGGGTTCGGCGCCTCAGACCGCCTCGAGAATGTCGATCACGAAGACCAGCGTCGAGTTCGGCGGGACGGAGCCCTGCGCCTGGTCCTTGTAGCCGAGGGCAGGCGGTACCACCAGCTCCACCCGGCTGCCGACGGTCTGACCGACCAGGCCCTTGTCCCAGCCCTCGATCACGCTGCCGGTGCCGATCTGCAGTGCCTGCGCGCCACCGTGGCTCCAGGACGAGTCGAACTGCTGGCCGTTGCTCCAGAGCACCCCGGTGTACTGCACGACGAGGGTCTGCCCGGACTTCACCGGCTTGCCCTCGCCCTTGATCAGCACCGCCTGCTGGAGGTCGGTGGGCGCGGGCTGCCCGGGCGGGACGGTGATCGTCACCGCGGCCTTGCCGTTGTCCTTCACCTGCGGGAGGTTCGCCGGCGGCTGGGTCATGGCGCCGGAGAGGGTGGAGTCCTGCGGCAGGCTCTCCATGATGTCCAGCACGAACACCACCGTGTCGCCGGGGCCGACCCCGAGCTGGCTGTTGCCCTGGGTGCCGAACGCGGCGGCCGGCGGGGCCACGACCAGCAGCCGGCTGCCGACCTTCTTGCCGATCACGCTCTGGTCGAAGGCGGGCACCAGTTGCCCGCTGCCCGCCTGGTACAGCTGTGGCTTGCCGCCCTCGTCGTAGGAGCTGGGCAGGTCCTTGCCGGTCGTCCAGTCCTTGGCCGAGTAGTTCACCGTCACCCAGTCGCCCTTGTTGACCGTGGAGCGGTCGCCCTCACTGACGGTGTTCACCACGAACTGACCGCTGGGCGCCCCGTCCGGGATGGTGATGGTGGCCTTGCTCCCGAACCCGCCGCCCGACAGGGTCGGCATCGGCGCGGCCTCGTTCACCGGCGCCGGCACGGTGGGGGCCGCGCTGGACACCGTGGGGGTCGCCGGGCTGGTCGCCTTGGTGGAGCTGCTGCAGGCGACCGCCAGCAGCAGGGGCAGGGTGAGAAGCAAACCGGCGGAGCGGCGCACGGCGATCCTAACTGTCGGTCAAAGTCGGTTCTCCGGACTCGACGGACAGCGTATTCCCCGACGGTGTCCGGCCCCGGTAGACACCGCCGGGGCCGGACACCGCAAAGATCACAACGGGACCGCTCGACCTCACATCCCCGCGATCAGCTTCTCCACCCGCTCGTCCACCGAGCGGAACGGGTCCTTGCAGAGCACCGTCCGCTGCGCCTGGTCGTTCAGCTTCAGGTGCACCCAGTCGACCGTGAAGTCCCGGCGCTGCTCCTGCGCCCGGCGGATGAAGTCCCCGCGCAGCCGGGCCCGGGTGGTCTGCGGCGGGACGGACTTGGCCTCGAAGGTCTTGAGGTCGGTGGTCATCCGCTTCGCCTGGCCCTTGCCCTGGAGCAGGTAGAACAGGCCCCGCCGGCGGTGGATGTCGTGGTACGCGAGGTCGATCTGGGCCACCCGGGGGTTGGACATGCTCATCTGGTGCTTCTCGCGGTAGCGCTCGATGAGCTTGTACTTCATGATCCAGTCGATCTCGGTGGCCACCCCGTCCAGCCGCTCGCTGCGGACGGCCTCCAGGGTGCGGCCCCAGAGGTCCAGCACCTGGGCGATGGTGCCGGTGTTGATGCCCTTGCGGTCGGCGAACTCCAGCGCCTTGCTGTAGTACTCCTCCTGGATGTCCAGCGCGCTGGCCTCCCGGCCGTTGGCGAGCCGGACCTGGTGGGTGCCGGTGAGGTCGTGGCTGACCTCGCGGATCGCCCGGATCGGGTTCTCCAGGGTGAGGTCGCGCATCACCACGCCGGCCTCGATCAGCCGGAGCACCAGGTCGGTGGCGCCGACCTTGAGCAGGGTGGTGGTCTCGGACATGTTGGAGTCGCCGACGATGACGTGCAGCCGGCGGTAGCGCTCGGCGTCGGCGTGCGGCTCGTCGCGGGTGTTGATGATCGGGCGGGAGCGGGTGGTCGCGGAGCTGACGCCCTCCCAGATGTGCTCGGCGCGCTGGCTGACGCAGAACACCGCGCCGCGCGGGGTCTGCAGCACCTTGCCGGCACCGCAGATCAGCTGGCGGGTCACCAGGAACGGGATCAGCACGTCGGCCAGCCGGGAGAACTCGCCGTGCCGGGCCACCAGGTAGTTCTCGTGGCAGCCGTAGGAGTTGCCGGCCGAGTCGGTGTTGTTCTTGAACAGGTAGACGTCCCCCGCGATGCCCTCCTCGTGCAGCCGCCGCTCGGCGTCCACCAGGAGCCCCTCGAGGATGCGCTCGCCGGCCTTGTCGTGCGTCACCAGCTCGACGACGTCGTCGCACTCGGGGGTGGCGTACTCCGGGTGGGAGCCCACGTCGAGGTAGAGGCGGGCACCGTTGCGCAGGAACACGTTGCTGCTGCGGCCCCAGGAGACAACGCGGCGGAAGAGGTAGCGCGCCACCTCGTCCGGTGACAGCCGTCGCTGGCCCCGGAACGTGCAGGTGACGCCGTACTCGTTCTCCAGCCCGAAAATTCGGCGGTCCATGGCACCTTCTCTCGAAGGAATCACCGGCTGTGGCCGGTGCGCGGATCGGGATCCTGAACTCTGCGGCGCTGGGCCGCAGCTGGCCTCATGGGCTGATCCCCTGCTTCGGCAGCGGGCAGGGCTTGTCCGGGGCCGGCCGTCAGGTCGGCTTGAAGCCCCGCGGTCTCGACCGTTGGGGAGGAGTCACGAGGCATCCATTCTCTGGGAGGACCTCCGAGGGGAGTCCCGTACGACGGCGGGCGACCGCCGCACGGGACTCCACGGGCACTGCTAGTCCGACTGGTCCGGCTGGTCCTGCTGGTCCGCCGGCGGGGCGGCCGCCGGCTTCTCGTCCTCGTCCGTCTCGGCGGTCTCGTCGCCGTCGAGCAGCCGGGCGAGCTGGCCGCCCAGGATGCGCTTGAACTTGCGCTGCTGGAAGCGCTGGCGGTCCAGGACCGCCACCTCCAGCTGCTCGGGCGTCAGGGTGCGCGGGCTGCCGCCGTTTGGGTCCCGGGCGAGGGAGTCCACCGCGACCTTGATCGCGTCGGTCAGGGACAGCCCGCTGCGGTGGCGCTGGCCCAGGTAGTTGCCGATCGAGTCGGCGTTGCCGCCGACCACCACGTAGTTCTTCTCGTCGACGACCGATCCGTCCGGCGTGAGCCGGTAGATCTGGTCCTCGTCCGGCGTGCGGCCGACCTCGGCCACGATCAGCTCGACCTCGTACGGCTTCTCGCCGACCGAGGAGAAGATGGTGCCGAGCGTCTGGGCGTAGACGTTGGCCAGGCCCCGGGCGGTGACGTCGGCCCGATCGTAGGAGTAGCCGCGCAGGTCGGCGTAGCGGACGCCGCCGATGCGCAGGTTCTCGAACTCGTTGTAGCGGCCGACCGCCGCGAAGGCGATCTTGTCGTAGATCTCGGAGACCTTGTGGAGCGCCCGCGAGGTGTTCTCCGCGACGAAGACGATGCCGTCGACGTAGGTGAGCACGACCACGCTGCGACCGCGCGCGATGCCCTTGCGGGCGTACTCCGCGCGGTCCGCCATGGCCTGCTGGGGCGAGACGTAGAACGGTGTCGACACCGGCGGTCGTCCCTTCCTTGGTAGGTGTGGCTAGATCAGCGGGGCCTGCGGGCCGTTGGGGTGGATGAGGCGCTCGTCGGTGATCGAGACGGCGATCGCGGAGACCTCGGCCTCGGTGAGCCGGCGGAAGCCGTCCTCGGTGATCAGCGAGACGATCGGGAAGATCTTCCGGGCGAGGTCCGGACCGCCGGTGGCGGAGTCGTCGTCGGCCGCGTCGTAGAGCGCCTGGACGACCAGGGTGGAGGCCTGCTGGGCGGTCAGGTCCGCGCGGTAGAGCTTCTTCAGCGAACCGCGGGCGAAGACCGAGCCGGAGCCGGTGGAGGCGAACCCGCGCTCCTCGGAGCGGCCGCCGGTGACGTCGTAGGTGAAGATCCGGCCGCGGCCGAGATCGAGGTCGTAGCCGGCGAAGAGCGGGACCACCGCGAGACCCTGCATCGCCATGCCGAGGTTGCCCCGGATCATGGTGGTGAGGCGGTTGGCCTTGCCCTCCAGCGAGAGCACGGCACCCTCGATCTTCTCGTAGTGCTCCAGCTCCAGTTGGAAGAGCCGGACCATCTCGACCGCGAGCCCGGCGGTGCCGGCGATGCCCACCGCGCTGTACTCGTCGGCCGGGAAGACCTTCTCGATGTCGCGCTGGGCGATCACGTTGCCCATGGTGGCGCGGCGGTCACCGGCGATGACCACGCCGCCGTCGAACACCGCCGCGACGATCGTCGTCCCGTGCGGGGCCTCGATGACCGACCCCGCGGGCAGCTCGCGGCGGCCGGGGATCAGCTCCGGCTGGTGGTCGGCCAGGAAGTCGAGGAACGACGAGGACCCCGGGGTCAGGAAGGCAGCCGGTAGACGCCCGGTGCCACGAGTGTTGGCTTCCACACGATTCCTTCCAGGTAGCTTGAAGCGCACGCTGCCCGCACCCTACCCGCCGACGATCACCGTCCATGCGCGGTGGGCCGGACCGGGGCGGACGGGCGGCTCTGCCGCCCGTCCGCCCTCGGCGGTCGCGACCGTGAATTCCCTGAATGCCCGAACGGGGCTACTCGCCGCCCTTTTGCACGAACTGGCGTACAAAATCCTCGGCATTCGACTCGAGGACCTCGTCGATTTCGTCGAGAACCGCGTCGACGTCGTCGCTCAGCTTTTCCTGGCGCTCCTTGAGGTCGTCGGAATTCTGCGCTTCCGCAGCCTGCTCCTCGACCTCCTCGGAGGAGCGGTTCGCCCGCTGCTGGCCGCCGTCGGTGTCCTTGCTCGCCATTTCCCTCACCCCGCTCGATCTCTGGCACGGTTTGGTCGCTGCTTGCTGCACCGACCCTATACACAGGGCGCGACTACCGCTTCCGGTTTGCCGGTGGCGCTTCCTGTCCAACACCCGCTGTCACCCCGGATGATTCCCATTCGGCGGACGTTCACCCGTGGTGATCGAAAAGTTACCCGCCGGAGAGCACCCGGAGCAGGTCCTCCGCCGTGCGGCAGCGGTCCAGCAGCTCCTTGACGTGGTTGCGGGTGCCACGCAGCGGCTCCAGCGTGGGGACCCGCTGGAGCGAGTCGCGGCCGGGCAGGTCGAAGATCACCGAGTCCCAGGAGGCGGCCGCCACGTGATCCGCGTACTGCTCCAGACAGCGCCCGCGGAAATAGGCCCTGGTGTCCTCCGGCGGCTTGGAGACGGCCCGCTCGACCTCCTCGTCGGTCAGCAGCCGCTCGAACCGGCCACGGGCCACCAGACGGTTGTACAGGCCCTTCTCGGGCCGTACGTCGCTGTACTGCAGGTCGACCAGGTGCAGCCGGGAGTTGTCCCACTCCAGTGCGTCCCGGCTGCGGTAACCCTCCAGGATCTCCCGCTTGGCGATCCAGTCCAGCTGCCGGGAAAGCGACATCGGATCGCGCTCCAGCCGCCCCAGCACGTCCTCCCAGCGGGCCAGCACGTCCACCGTCTGCTCGTCGGCGTCGGTGCCGAAGCGGTCCTCGACGTACTTGCGGGCCAGCTCGAAGTACTCCAGCTGGAGCTGGACGGCGGTGAGCCGGCGCCCGTTGCGCAGCGTGATCAGGTGCTTCAGGGACGGGTCGTGGGAGACCCGGTGCAGGGTGCGCACCGGCTGGTCGACGGCGAGGTCGGAGGCGATGAAGGAGTCCTCGATCATCGCCAGCACCAGCGAGGTGGTGCCCAGCTTGAGGTAGGTGGAGATCTCGGAGAGGTTGGCGTCCCCGATGATCACGTGCAGCCGGCGGTACTTCTCGGCGTCGGCGTGCGGCTCGTCCCGGGTGTTGATGATCGGGCGCTTGAGCGTGGTCTCCAGGCCGACCTCGACCTCGAAGTAGTCGGCGCGCTGGCTGATCTGGAAGCCGTTCGCCGAGCCGTCCTGGCCGATGCCGACGCGGCCGGCGCCGGTGACCACCTGGCGGGAGACGAAGAACGGGGTGAGGTGGCGGACGATGTCCGCGAACGGCGTCGCCCGCTTCATCAGGTAGTTCTCGTGGGTGCCGTAGGAGGCGCCCTTGTTGTCGGTGTTGTTCTTGTAGAGGTGGATGGTCTGCCCGTTGGGCAGTTCCAGGGCGCGCTGGGCGGCGGCCGCCATGATCCGCTCGCCGGCCTTGTCCCAGAGCACGGCGTCGCGCGGGTTGGTCACCTCGGGCGAGCTGTACTCGGGGTGCGCGTGGTCCACGTAGAACCGCGCGCCGTTGGTGAGGATGATGTTCGCGAGGCCGATGTCCTCGTCGGTCAGCTGGCTGGCGTCCGCGACGTCGCGCGCGAGGTCGAAGCCCCGGGCGTCGCGCAGCGGATTCTCCTCCTCGAAGTCCCAACGGGCCCGCCGTGCCCGGTGCATCGCCGCCGCGTACGCGTTGACGATCTGGGACGAGGTGAGCATGGCGTTGGCGTTGGGGTGCCCGGGTACGGAGATTCCGTACTCGGTCTCGATGCCCATCACGCGCCGTACGGTCATGCGGCCCTCCTTGCCCGGTGTGCCGCCCCCCACGGGCGGGACACGCTGACGTACCGCTGAACAACACCGACGCCGGCGGTGTGCCCGCGAACGGTGGGTCGAGCCTAGAACGCGGCACCGACAGGCGGGCCCCGAGACGCGCCGTCCGGCTGCGGGGCCGCGAGGCGCCACAGCCGGACGGGGTGCGTGCTGTTCCGGGGGCCGCCGCCGGCGGCCCGGAGTGGTTCGGTTACAGGTACTGCCCGGTGTTGGCGACGGTGTCGATCGAGCGGCCGGACTCGGCGCCCTGCTTCCCGGTGACCAGCGTGCGGATGAAGACGATCCGCTCGCCCTTCTTGCCGGAGATCCGGGCCCAGTCGTCCGGGTTGGTGGTGTTGGGCAGGTCCTCGTTCTCCTTGAACTCGTCCACGCAGGCGGCGAGCAGGTGGGAGACGCGCAGACCGCGCTGACCGTGGTCGAGGAAGTCCTTGATGGCCATCTTCTTCGCACGGTCGACGATGTTCTGGATCATCGCGCCGGAGTTGAAGTCCTTGAAGTACAGGACCTCCTTGTCACCGTTGGCGTAGGTGACCTCCAGGAAGCGGTTCTCCTCGGTCTCGGTGTACATCCGCTCGACGACCGCCTGGATCATCGCCACCACCGTCGCCTCGACGGAGCCGTCGTGCTCCTTGACGTCGTCCGGGTGGAACGGCAGCGAGTCCTTGAGGTACTTGGAGAAGATGTCCTTCGCGGCCTCGGCGTCGGGGCGCTCGATCTTGATCTTGACGTCCAGGCGGCCGGGCCGCAGGATCGCCGGGTCGATCATGTCCTCGCGGTTCGAGGCGCCGATGACGATGACGTTCTCCAGGCCCTCGACACCGTCGATCTCGGCGAGCAGCTGGGGGACGATGGTGTTCTCGACGTCCGAGCTGACGCCCGAGCCGCGGGTGCGGAAGAGCGACTCCATCTCGTCGAAGAAGACGATGACGGGGGTGCCCTCGCTCGCCTTCTCCCGGGCCCGCTGGAAGACCAGGCGGATCTGCCGCTCGGTCTCGCCGACGTACTTGTTGAGCAGCTCGGGGCCCTTGATGTTGAGGAAGTAGCTCTTGCCCTGCGGCCGGCCGGTGACCTCGGCGACCTTCTTCGCGAGCGAGTTGGCCACCGCCTTGGCGATCAGCGTCTTGCCGCAGCCGGGCGGGCCGTAGAGCAGGACGCCCTTGGGCGGGCGCAGCTCGTACTCCTTGAAGAGCTCGGCGTGCAGGTAGGGCAGCTCCACCGCGTCGCGGATCTGCTCGATCTGGTTGCTGAGACCGCCGATCTGGCGGTAGTCGATGTCCGGGACCTCTTCGAGGACGAGCTCCTCGACCTCGGACTTCGGCACGACCTCGTAGACGTAGCCCGAACGGGGTTCGAGCAGCAGAGCGTCCCCCGCCCGGATGGTGAGCTCGCGCAGCGGTTCGGCGAGGCGCACCACCCGCTCCTCGTCCGTGTGGCCGATGACCAGGGCGCGCTCGCCGTCCTCCAGGACCTCCTTGAGGGTGACGATGTCGCCGATGCGCTCGAAGGCCATCGCGTCCACGATGTTGAGGGCCTCGTTGAGCATCACCTCCTGGCCGCGCCGCAGCTCGTCGAGGTCGACGGTGGGGCTGACGTTCACGCGGAGCTTGCGGCCCCCGGTGAAGATGTCGGCGGTGCCGTCCTCGTTCTGGCTGAGGAAGGTGCCGAATCCGGCCGGGGGCTGTGCCAGCCGGTCCACTTCCTCCTTGAGGGCCACGATCTGGTCGCGGGCCTCTCGCAGGGTGGAGGCGAGCCGTTCGTTCTGGGCGGACACGCCGGCCAGGTTGGTCTGGAGCTCGACGATCCGCTCTTCGAGGATTCTCGAATTGCGCGGCGAGTCGGCGAGCTTGCGGCGCAGCACGGCGATTTCCTGCTCAAGGTACGAGACCTGAGCGGCCTCGTCGGAACCACGAGCGGGCCTGCCGGTGCTGCGGTTGTAGTCGTCATCGTGGGCTGCCACGGTCCTCACCTCCTCCGGGGAGCTGGACGCTTCCAGACCCTACCTGGGACCAGGGGTCCGTAAACCCCTAGATCAAGAAAGATGGAACGGGCGTGTCCGATCTTCGCCCTCGCGTGCTTCCCCTCTGCTAAGGAGATACCCAGCGCGCACCACCCAAAGCCGACCAGATGTATCGTCGAACGAGTCGATATCCGATCGCGACCGACGGTCGCGGTCCGATCGTTGTACGAATGGCGGGATTGCCTCCCAATAAGGGGCGACCCGGGACAGAAACGGCAGGGGACCATGTCGGTGACCGAAGAGGCGACGACCGGCGAAGCGCTGGAGGTGTGGATCGACCAGGATCTGTGCACCGGCGACGGCATCTGTGCGCAGTACGCGCCCGAGGTCTTCGAACTCGACATCGACGGCCTCGCCTACGTGAAGGGCTCGGACGACGAGCTGCGCCAACAGCCGGGCGAGACCGTGCCGGTGCCGCTGACGCTGCTTCAGGACGTGGTGGACTCGGTGAAGGACTGCCCGGGCGACTGCATCCACGTGCGCCGGGTCTCCGACCGGGCCGAGGTCTACGGCCCGGACGCCGAGTAACCCACCCCGGCCGCACGGGCCCGGCGGCGGGCGGGCGACAACCCCGCCCCGAGCCGAAGGGCCGCGCCGGTGCCGAAAGCGAGAAGGCGAGGACGCCCCGAGGGACGAGGGGCGTTGGAGCGCCGACCGTCGGCACCGGATCAAGCGGCCCGGCGGCGAGCGGGCGAAAACCCGCCCCGAGCCAAAGGGCCGCGCCGGTGCCGAAAGCGAGAAGCGACGGAGCGACGCAGGAGCGACGGAGCGCCGACCGTCGGCACCGGATCAAGCGGCCCGGCGGCGAGCGGGCGAAAACACAGTCAGGCCTGTGCCAGTGGGGCGGCGGTCTGGGAGCGGTCCCAGCCGCCGCCCTTGCGCGTCCAGGTGAGGTCCAGTGAGATGTCCGGGCTGAACCGCGGCACGTCGTCGCTGGAGTACCCCTGCGCGTGGCCGGTGATGACGCCGTCGCTGCGCAGGCCGAGCCGGCCGACGGTGAGGTTCTCGCGCTCGGAGAGCAGGGTGGCCAGAACGGCGGGCCGGCCGTCGGTGCCGGGGCCGAGCAGGTAGACGGCGTCCGGCGGGGTGCCGTTCTCGGCCGCGCAGTGCGCGGCGGCGACGGTGCCGGGTCGGCCGTCGCCGAGGTCGGCGGCGAAGCTGACGGATATCCTGACCGGGAACGGGCCGCAGTCCAGCGGGAGTTCGGCCTTGGCCGGATCGGGTGCGGCGGCGGCCGGGAGGGCCTTGGCGGTGGGGCGGGCGGGCTTCGGCGTGCCGGTGGCCGGGTCCGCGGCGAGCACGGTGGCCACCACGGCGGCGCAGCCGCCGATCGCCAGGGCCCAGTGCCGGGGGGCCGATCGGGCGTGTCCGGGCCCGCTGCGGGCCTGCGGTGTCTGCTGCTCAACCGTCGCCGTGACCGCGGTCTCCACCAGGCGTCCCCTCCAGTGGGTCGGTGTGAGCGAGCATCGTCCCACACCGGGGTGACCGGGAGTCGGCCCGGGTGCGGAGGTAGCACGAAGGGGTGGTACGCGGGCGTGGAGCCCGTCGTACCACCCCTCGCGGACGTACGGTCAGCCGAGGTCCGACTGCTCCGGCTGGTCGGTCTCGCCGGAACGGGCGGCGGCCCGGGCGGCGGCGCGCTCCTGCAGGCTCGGCTCGGCCGAGCCGTTGTCGTAGTCCTCGCCGTACGCGCCCTTGGCCGGGCGGCGGCGGCGCAGCGGCGGCTCGACACCGTCGGCGAGGCGGCGGGAGGTGAGCAGGAAGCCGGTGTGCCCGATCATCCGGTGGTCCGGGCGGACGGCGAGGCCCTCCAGGTGCCAGGTGCGGACCATGGTCTCCCAGGCCTGCGGCTCGGTGAAGGTGCCGTGCTCGCGCAGCGCCTCGACGGTCTTCGACATCTGCGTGGTGGTGGCCACGTAGCAGCAGATGAGGCCGCCGGGGACGAGCGCCTTGGAGGCGACGTCCAGGCACTCCCAGGGGGCCAGCATGTCGAGGATGACGCGGTCGACGTCGGACTCGACCAGGTTGTCCTGGAGGTCGCCGACGGTGAGCTTCCACGCCGGGTGGGGCCCGCCGAAGTAGCGCTCGACGTTGCTCTGGGCGATGTCGGCGAAGTCCTGCCGGCGCTCGTAGGAGGCCAGCATGCCGGTGTCGCCGACGGCGCGCAGCAGGTAGGTGGAGAGCGCGCCGGAGCCGACGCCGGCCTCGACGACGCGGGCGCCGGCGAAGATGTCGGCCATGGCCAGGATCTGCCCCGCGTCCTTGGGGTAGATCACGGCGGCGCCGCGCGGCATGGACAGGACGTAGTCGGGGAGCAGGGGGCGCAGCGCGAGGTACGGGACGTTCCCCGTGGTGCGCACGACCGTGCCCTCGGGGGCGCCGATCAGCTCGTCGTGCGGGAACGCACCCTTGTGGGTGTGGAACTGGTTCCCGGCCTGGAGCGTGAACGTGTAGTGGCGGCCCTTCGGGTCGGTCAGCTGGACCTGGTCCCCGACCTGGAAGGGCCCGCGTCGGCGGGTGGCACCGGTCGGTTCGGACATGCGGACAATCCTAAGGGAAGCAGGCGCTCCGCCCGACCACGATGATCACCGGCCGGCGATGGCGGCGGTCAGCCGCTGCTCGATGTCGCTGAGCGTGGCGACGCCGTAGACCCGGCCGTCGGACTCCACGACCAGGTACTCGGTGGCCGGGTTGGCGCGGACGGCGCGCAGCAGGTCCTCGCCGGCGAGTTCGGCGGGCAGTCTCAGGCCCGGTTCGAGGTCGCGGGCCAGCGCGCCGACGGCGACCCAGGGGCGGCGGTGCTCGGGGACCTCGCGGACCTGGGACTCGCGGACCAGGGCGATCGGGTCGCCGCGGCCGTCGATCACGACGAGGGCGCCGGCCTGCTCCTCGCGGACGCGGCGCAGTGCCTCGCCGAGCGGGGTGTCGGAGGTGACCTCGACGACCCGGCGGACGACGTCGCGCAGCCGCAGGTCGGGCAGGACCTCCTTGAGCCGGGCCTGCTGCACGCCGGCGCCGGCGCCGTTCCAGATGATCACGGCGAGGACGGCGGCCAGCACGGCGTCGACCATGGTGTCGGTGGTGGTGCGCTCGACGCCGCGGGCGGCGCCGAGCAGCGGCAGGCCGATCAGGACGGCGACGGCCAGCACGCGGCCGGCCCAGGCCGCGGCGACGGTGCCGGTCATCGGCCGCCCGGTGACGGCCCAGACGACGGCGCGCAGCATCCGCCCGCCGTCCAGCGGGAGGCCGGGCAGCAGGTTGAAGGCGGCGACGACGAGGTTGGAGACCATCAGGCCGGTGAGCAGCACTCCGGGGACGCTGGAGAGCTCGACCGCCTGGACGCCGAGGTAGAAGACGCCGCCGAGCAGCAGCGAGAGCAGTGGGCCGACGAAGGCCAGCCAGAACTCCCGCCAGGGGCTCTCGGCCTCCTTCTCGATCTCGGAGACGCCGCCGAGGAACTGCAGCCGGATGCGGCGGACCCCGAGCCGGTAGCGGAGCGCGACCACGGTGTGGGCGAGTTCGTGGATCAGGACGGAGCCGTAGAAGGCCACGGCGAAGAAGAACGCGACCACGTAGCGGGTGGCGCCGAGCCCGGGCAGGACGTGGTCCAGTTGGCCGCCGAAGACCCAGGTGATCAGCGCGGCGATGACGAACCAGGAGGGGGTGACGTAGACCGGCACACCGAAGGGCCGGCCCATCAGGATGCCGCCCCGCCGCTCCGGCTCCTCGGGCGGGTGGGGGCCGGGCCGGGCGCCGCCGTCCTGCGGTGGCTGGTCGGAGGTCTGTCGACCCCTGCTGTCGCTCACCGTGATCCCTTCGGTCGGTTCCCCCGTCGTGCACCGTGCGCCCACGCTACGTGATCGGGGCCGCGTACCGTCGCGCGCCCCTCTCGCCTGCTTCATACCCACTGGGAGGGCGCAGTGGCAGCACCGTGGCAGCGGGATGACAGCTCAGGGCAATAGGGTCGGGGTATGCAGCAGACCGACACCAGCAGCGCCGTCGCGGCCACGGCGCGTCCCCCCGCGCCGCCGAGCGGCCTGTCCCCGTCCCGCGCGGGGGACTTCCTGACCTGCCCGCTGCTGTACCGGCTGCGGGTGATCGACAAGCTGCCGGAGCCGCCGAGCGCGGCGGCGACCAGGGGCACGCTGGTGCACGCGGTGCTGGAGCGGCTGTTCGACAGCCCGGCGGTCGAGCGGACGCCGGAGCGGGCGCTGGGCCTGCTGCGGCCCCAGTGGGAGCGGCTGCTGGGCGAGCGCCCGGAGCTGGTCTCGCTGTTCCCGGAGGACCCGGACGGCGCGGCGCTGACCCGCTGGCTGGCGGACGCCGAGAAGCTCGTCGAGCGCTGGTTCCGGTTGGAGGACCCGACCCGGCTGCACCCGGTGGAGCGGGAGCTGTACGTGGAGACGGCCCTGGAGTCGGGGCTGCTGCTGCGCGGCTACATCGACCGGGTCGACGTCGCGCCCACGGGCGAGGTGCGGCTGGTGGACTACAAGACCGGCCGGGCGCCCTCGCGGGACTTCGAGGGCAAGGCGATGTTCCAGATGAAGTTCTACGCGCTGGTGGTGTGGCGGTGGAAGGGTGTGGTCCCCAAGCGGCTGCAACTGGTCTACCTCGGCGGGGGCGGGGACGTGGTCAGCTACGACCCGGACGAGGCGGACCTGCTCGCGGTGGAACGCAAGCTGCAGGCGCTCTGGGAGCGGATCTCGGAGGCGGTGGCCACCGGAGACTTCCCCGCGACCCGCAACCGGCTCTGCGACTGGTGCGACCACCAGGCCAGCTGCCCGGAGTTCGGCGGCACTCCCCCGCCGTACCCGCTGCCGGTGCCGGTGCCGGCACAGGCCCGTACGTCTGACGAGGACGATCCCACGGGGGATCCGATGAGCAAGGAGTCCTAGGTGACGATCCGAGTGCTGCTGGTCGACGACCAGCCGCTGCTTCGCACCGGTTTCCGGATGATCCTGGAGGCCGAGGCCGACCTGGTCGTGGTCGGCGAGGCCGGCGACGGCCAGCAGGCGCTGGACCAGGTCCGGGCGCTGCAGCCCGACGTGGTGCTGATGGACATCCGGATGCCCCGGATGGACGGCGTGGAGGCGACCCGCCGGATCGCCGGCCCGGGTCGGGACGGCCCGGCGAAGGTCCTCGTGCTGACCACCTTCGACCTGGACGAGTACGTGGTGGAGGCGCTGCGCGCGGGCGCCAGCGGCTTCCTGCTGAAGGACGTGCCGGCCGAGGAGCTGGTGCAGGCGATCCGGGTGGTCGCGGACGGCGCGGCGATGCTGGCGCCGAGCATCACCCGGCGGCTGCTGGACATGTACGCCACCAAGCTGCCCTCGGGCGAGGAGGCGCCGCCGCAGGCGCTCAACGCGCTGACCGAGCGTGAGCTGGAGGTGCTGAAGCTGGTGGCGCGGGGCCTGTCCAACGCGGAGATCGCGGCGGAGCTGTTCGTCAGCGAGACCACGGTGAAGACGCACGTCGGCCATGTGCTGACCAAGCTTCAGCTGCGGGACCGGGTCCAGGCGGCGGTGTACGCGTACGAGAGCGGGCTGGTGCGCCCCGGCGCGCTCTGAGCCCGGCCGGGCCGTGATGTGACGGTGGCCCGTCCGCTCCCCTTGCACCCTGGGGAAGCGGACGGGCCACCGTGCTGAGGGTCGCCCGGTCGCCCGGGTTACTTGCCGAGCCGGCCGATCTCCCAGAAGCGGAAGAAGCCGGTGGTGTCGACGGTCGACTCCACGCCGGTGATGTTCGAACGCGAGGCGAAGAAGGCCTTGTTCTGGAACAGCGGGATCAGCGGCACGTTCTCGGCGACGATGCCCTGGATCTGCGCGTAGGTGGCGGCGGCGGCCGCGCGGTCGGCCTGCTTGAGGCTCTCGGGCACCAGCTTCTGGCTGATCCGCGGGTCGTCCCAGCCGTGGTGGTAGGCCCCGCCGTCGACGATCAGCGGTGCGACGTAGTTGTCCGCGTCCGGGTAGTCGGCGAACCAGCCGATGGTGTAGGCCTGGTACTTGCCCTCGACCCAGCCCTTCTTGTAGACGTCCCAGTCCGCCTCATGCTGGACGGTCACCTGGAACACGCCGCCGGCCTCCAGCTGCTTCTTCAGCGCGTCGGCCTCGGCGCCCTGGGCGCGCGAGCGCGACCAGGTGAGGTTCAGCTTGACCGGCATCTGGACCTTGGCCGCGGTCAGGATCGCCTTGGCCTTGGTGACGTCCTGGTCGCCGTACCGGTCGAAGAAGGCGGTGTTGTGGCCGGCGACACCGGCCGGGACCATCGAGTAGAGCGGCTGGACCGTGCGCGCGAAGACGTCGCGGGCGAGCGACTTGCGGTCGATCAGCTGGGCGGCGGCCTGCCGGACGGCGACGTTGCCGCCGGTCGCGTCCTTGGTGTTGAAGACCAGGTAGCGGGTGTCGTTGCTGTCGCCCTCGACGACCTGGAGGTCGCTCTTGCCGCCCTGCTGGTCGGCCAGGACCTGGGCCGCCGTGTTGGGGTCCAGGCTGTTGTCGGCCAGGTCGATGTCGCCCTTGTCGAGCGCGGCCTTCAGCTCGGCCGGCTTGTCGAAGTAGCGGAGGGTGAACTTCTTGTTCCGCAGCTTGGCGTCGCCGGTGTACTTGTCGTTGGGGGAGAGCACGATCTTGCCGGGGACCTTGGCGCCGCCCTCGACGGCCGTGGTCTCGATCGAGTCGATCTTGTACGGGCCGGAGCCGACCAGCTTGTCGTTGGACAGCAGCTTGTCGGCCGGGAAGACCTCCTGGTCGACGATGGCGCCGGCCGGGCCGGCGAGCTTCGCCGGGAGCGTCGCGTCGGGCGCGGAGAGGTGGAAGAACACCTCGTTGTCGCCCTTGGCCTCGACCGACTTGATCGACTCCAGCAGGCCCGACGGGCCGCTCGGGTCGGCGATCTTCTTCGTCCGCTCGATGGAGTGGACGACGTCGGCGGCGGTGAGCGCGTGGCCGTTGGAGAACTTCAGGCCGCCCTTGAGCGTGCAGTGGTACTGGGTGGCCTCGCCCGCGGTGAACTCGCAGGACTGCGCGGCGTCCGGGCCGGGGGTGCTGGAGGCGGCCGGGTAGGCCAGCAGCGACTGGAAGGTGTTGCGCAGCAGCAGCCAGGAGCCTGCGTCGTACGCCCCGGCCGGGTCCAGCACGTTGGTGACCGAGGTGGTGCCCATCGTGATCGCCTTGTCGCCGTCCCCCTTGACGGCGTCGGTGACCGAGCCGCAGCCGGCCACCGAGACGGCCACCAGGCCGGCGCAGCCGAGAACTGCCAGTCGTTCAGCTGAAGTCTTCACGGGTCGCGTCCTTCGGGTGCGGTCCGGCCGGTGGCCGGCGGCCCGCGCTCGGTTGGTCCTCCGGGATCGCGGAGGTCGCGCACGGACCGGGCGCCGTGCGACCGCGGGCAGGACGGGGTTGCCCGTCAGCGGCGATGGCAGGGCTCGGGGGTGGGGAACGAACTGGAGTAGCGTGCCATATCGAACACACCCCACCGATACCCGTACAGGTGACAGTTGGGACACGAGGGGACGGCGCGAGCGCCACGGTCGGACGAGTTGTCAGGCAATGCCCGATTTCTCCCCGGGGACTTGCCGTGAGCGGACGGCACCTCCCATGTACCGGTCGGTACCAGCTCTCCGCAATGAGACGACAATCACACTCGCGAGGCGATCAGCGAGCGGAGCAGTTCAAGATCGACGTGCTCCAGTGAGGGCAGCACCAGCCGCCCGGGGGCCGGCTCGATCGGCGCCACCGACGGCACCGCGATCACCGGGCAGCCGGCCGCCTCCGCCGCGCGGACGCCGGTCGGCGCATCCTCCACCACCACGCAACGGCCCGGCTCCGCCCCCAGTCGGCGCGCGGCCTCCAGGTACGGGTCCGGGTGCGGCTTGGTGCGCGGCACCTCGTCCCCGGCGAGGGTGAAGGCGAAGTGGTGGGCACCCAGGGACTGCAGCACGATGTCGATGACGTGCCGGTGCGAGGCGGACACCAGTGCGGCCGGAACGCCGTGCGCGGCAAGGGTGTTGAGCAGCCGCTCGGCGCCCGGCATGAGCGGCACGCCACCGCCCAGCAGGTCCACGAAGCGCTGGTTGATCAGGACGGTCAGGTCGGCCGGCGAGATGTCCACGCCGGTGGCGGCCAGCAGGTAGTCGATCACCCGGCTCATCGGGCCGCCGACGACGTGGGCACGGTCGTTCTCGTCCAGCGTGTAGCCCAGCTCGGCGAAGAGCGAGGCCTCGGACTGCCACCAGAAGTCCTCGGTGTCCACCAGTGTCCCGTCCATGTCCAGCAGCACCGCCTGCAGGCCCCGGCCCTCGCCGTGGTCGAGGGTACGGGTGGCGGTGGAGATGGTCGTCATGGCGGGTCCTTCCGTCCGTGCCCCGGGGCACCGCCCCTGGGGATGGCACGGGCCGGCCCGCTGGTGAGCGGACCGGCCCGTTCAGG
The DNA here is from genome assembly GCF_040655255.1 of Kitasatospora sp. NPDC050463. Taxonomy (NCBI): domain Bacteria; kingdom Bacillati; phylum Actinomycetota; class Actinomycetes; order Kitasatosporales; family Streptomycetaceae; genus Kitasatospora; species Kitasatospora sp. NPDC050463. Next base: position 31,979 of record NZ_JBFAJO010000005.1, on the reverse strand, counting down.
ATGATCCAGGATACGCCCCGCCCGGACGAAAGGAGCGAACGGTGCGCGACGCGGGGGTTACCGCGCGTTGAAGTACTTGGCCTCCGGGTGGTGGATCACGATCGCGTCCGTGGACTGCTCGGGGTGCAGCTGGAACTCCTCCGACAGCACCACGCCGATCCGCTCGGGCCGCAGCAGCTCGGCGATCTTGGCGCGGTCCTCCAGCTCCGGGCAGGCGCCGTAGCCGAGCGAGAAGCGGGCACCCCGGTACTTGAGCGCGAACATGTCCTTGACGTCCTGCGGGTCCTCACCCGAGAAGCCCAGCTCGAAGCGGACCCGGGCGTGCCAGAACTCGGCCAGCGCCTCGGCCAGCTGCACCGAGAGGCCGTGCAGCTCCAGGTAGTCGCGGTAGGAGTTGTTGGCGAACAGCTCGTTGGCGGCCTCGGAGACCCGGTTGCCCATGGTCACCACCTGCAGGCCGAGCACGTCCCGCTCGCCCGACTCCTCCGGGCGGAAGAAGTCCGCCAGGCACAGCCGCCGTCCGCGCCGCTGGCGCGGGAAGGTGAAGCGGGTGTGCTCGGAGCCGTCCTCGTTGTAGACGATCAGGTCGTCGCCCTTGGAGTTGGCCGGGAAGTAGCCGTAGATCACGGCGGGCTCCAGCCAGCCCTCGGTCTGCAGCCGGTCCAGCCACATCCGCAGCCGCGGCCGGCCCTCGGTCTCCACCAGCTCCTCGTACGAGGGGCCCTCCCCGGTGCGCGCGGCCTTCAGACCCCACTGCCCCTTGAACAGCGCGTCCTCGTCCAGCCAGGAGGCGTAGTCGGCGAACGGGATGCCCTTGACGATCCGGTCGCCCCAGAACGGCGGGGCGGGCACGGCGTTGTCCACCGAGACGTCCGAGCGGATCTGGCCGAGGTTGACCTCCTCCGGCTCCTCGACCTCCACCCGGGCGTGCCGGCGCTGCTTGAGCTCCGGCAGGGTCGCCCCGGGCACGCCGCGCTTGACCGCGATCAGCGCGTCCATCAGCCGCAGGCCCTCGAAGGCGTCCCGGGCGTAGCGGACCTCGCCCTCGTAGATCTCGTGCAGGTCCTGCTCGACGTAGGCGCGGGTGAGCGCGGCGCCGCCGAGGATCACCGGGTAGTCGGCCGCCAGCTTGCGCTGGTTCAGCTCCTCCAGGTTCTCCTTCATGATCACGGTGGACTTCACCAGCAGGCCGGACATCCCGATCACGTCCGCCCGGTGCTCCTGGGCGGCGTCCAGGATCGCCGAGACCGGCTGCTTGATGCCCAGGTTGACCACCGTGTAGCCGTTGTTGGACAGGATGATGTCGACCAGGTTCTTGCCGATGTCGTGGACGTCGCCCTTGACGGTGGCCAGCACGATGGTGCCCTTGCCCTCGTCGTCGGACTTCTCCATGTGCGGCTCCAGGTGGGCCACCGCGGTCTTCATCACCTCGGCGGACTGCAGCACGAACGGCAGCTGCATCTGGCCGGAGCCGAACAGCTCGCCGACCACCTTCATCCCGGCCAGCAGCGTGCTGTTGACGATCTCCAGCGCCGGACGCTCCGTCAGCGCCTCGTCCAGGTCGGCCTCCAGGCCGTTGCGTTCGCCGTCGATGATCCGGCGCTGGAGGCGCTCCTCCAGCGGCAGCGCCGCCAGCTCCTCCGCCTTGGACGCCTTCATCGAGGTCGAGGAGACGCCCTCGAAGAGCTGGAGGAGCTTCTGCAGCGGGTCGTAGCCCTCGCTGCGGCGGTCGTAGACCAGGTCGAGGGCGACCTCGCGCTGGTCCTCGGGGATCCGGGCCATCGGCAGGATCTTGGAGGCGTGCACGATCGCGGAGTCCAGGCCCGCCTCGACGCACTCGTTCAGGAAGACCGAGTTGATCACCATCCGGGCGGCCGGGCTCAGCCCGAAGGAGATGTTGGACAGGCCCAGGGTGGTCTGCACGTCCGGGTGGCGGCGCTTGAGCTCGCGGATCGCCTCGATGGTCTCGATGCCGTCCCGGCGGGACTCCTCCTGGCCGGTGCCCAGGGTGAAGGCCAGGCAGTCGACCAGGATCGAGCCCTCGTCGATGCCGTACTCGGTGGTGAGCTGGGCGATCAGCCGCTCCGCGATGGCGACCTTGGTCTCGGCGGTACGGGCCTGGCCCTCCTCGTCGATGGTGAGGGCGATCAGGCCGGCGCCGTGCTCGCGGGCCAGCGAGGCGATCCGGCCGAACCGGGTGTCCGGGCCGTCGCCGTCCTCGTAGTTGACCGAGTTGAGCAGCGCGCGGCCGCCGAGCGCCTCCAGGCCCGCCCGCAGCACGTCCGGCTCGGTGGAGTCCAGCACGATCGGCAGGGTGGAGGCGGTGGCCAGCCGGCCGGCGATCTCCTTCATGTCGGCGACGCCGTCGCGGCCGACGTAGTCCACACAGAGGTCCAGCAGGTGGGAGCCGTCCCGGATCTGCTCACGGGCGATCTCCACGCAGGCCTGCCAGTCGCCGGCCAGCATCGAGTCGCGGAACTTCTTCGAACCGTTGGCGTTGGTGCGCTCGCCGATCGCCAGGTAGGAGGTGTCCTGGCGGAACGGCACCGCCTGGTACAGCGAGGCCGCCGAGGGCTCCGGGCGCGGGTCGCGCGCGGCGACCGGACGGCCCTGGACGCGCTCGACCACCTGGCGCAGGTGCTCGGGCGTGGTGCCGCAGCAGCCGCCCACCAGCGAGAGGCCGTACTCGCGCGTGAAGGTGTCGTGCGCCTCGGCCAGCTCCTGCGGGGACAGCGGGTAGTGCGCGCCGTCCTTGCCCAGCACCGGCAGGCCCGCGTTCGGCATGCAGGAGAGGCCGATCTTCGCGTTCTTGGCCAGGTAGCGCAGGTGCTCGCTCATCTCGGCCGGGCCGGTGGCGCAGTTCAGGCCGATGTAGTCGACGCCCAGCGGCTCCAGCGCGGTCAGCGCCGCGCCGATCTCCGAGCCGAGCAGCATGGTGCCGGTGGTCTCGACCGTCACCTGGACGAGCACCGGGAGGTCCAGCCCGGCCTCGGCGAGCGCCCGCTTGGAGCCCAGGATCGCGGCCTTGGTCTGCAGCAGGTCCTGGCTGGTCTCCACCAGCAGCGCGTCGGCGCCGCCGGCGATCAGGCCGGCCGCGTTCAGCTGGAAGCCGTCACGCAGCACCTCGTACGGGGCGTGGCCGAGGGTCGGCAGCTTGGTGCCGGGACCGATCGAGCCGAGCACCCAGCGGGTGCGGCCGTCGTCGAAGGAGTCGGCGGCCTCGCGGGCGATCCGGGCGCCCGCCTCGGACAGCTCGAAGATCCGCTCGGGGATGTCGTACTCACCGAGCGCCGAGAAGTTGGCGCCGAAGGTGTTGGTCTCCACGCAGTCCACGCCCACCGCGAAGTACGCGTCGTGGACGGAGCGGACGATGTCGGGCCGGGTGACGTTGAGGACCTCGTTGCAGCCTTCCAGGTTCTGGAAGTCCTCCAGACTCGGGTCCTGGGCCTGGAGCATGGTTCCCATCGCCCCGTCGGCCACCACCACCCTGGTGGCGAGCGACTCACGCAAAGCGTTCGCGCGGCTCTGCTGAGTGATGGACGGGTCGGCTGCAGTGGCCATGGGGCTTCTCCCTGGGTGCGACGGCTGTCGGCTTTGCGCGCCCGCTGAATCGGGCACGCACGTGGCCAGCGTATCCGGCCGATGGCGTGCACCGGTGGAGCATTTCGTATCCTGAGCACTCGGCCGCGAGGGGAGAGCGACTGCATGGCGGGGATCGGCGCACGGATACGACAGGTCGGAGGGGTCCTGGCGGCCCCGCCACGGGCCCTGCGAACGCGCTGGCGGAGGTGGTCGCGGTGGCGCAGGACCCTTGCCGTGACGCTGGTCGCCCTGGCCGTCGCCCTGCTGCCGATCGGCTCGGCGGCACTCGCCCTGCGACTGCAGTACGCCGGAGACCCCTCCCCTGAGGCCCGCACCCGCGGCAAGGACGCCGTCTGGCTGGGCCACGCCTGGGTGGACGGCCGGAAGAGTGACGCCGACGTCGCCGACCTCGCCCGGCGGCTCGCCGGGACGGGCGTGCGCGACCTGTACGTCCACACCGGCCCGCTGGAGCACGACGGCTCCCTGCCGCCGGCCGTCCACACCCGGGCCCGGTGGTTCGTCGAGGCCGCGCACCGGGCGGTGCCCGGCATCCGGGTGCAGAGCTGGCTGGGCGACGAGGTCAAGCCCGAGAAGGACGCCCTGGACCTGGAGGACGCGCCCACCCGGGACCGGGTGACCGCCTCCGCCCGCCAGGTGCTGGACCTCGGCTTCGACGGGGTGCACTTCGACATGGAGCCGATCCGCCCGGGCTCCCGGGGCTGGCTCGCCCTGCTGGACCAGGTCCGCCCGGTCACCGCCGCCCGCGGCGCCCGGCTGTCGGTGGCCGCCCCCCAGATCGACCCGCTGCCCTTCCAGCACACCGTCGCCATCGCGCTGACCGACCACGGCAAGTGGTGGGACCAGGCGTACTTCGCCGAGACCGCCCGCCGGGTCGACCAGATCGCGGTGATGACCTACGACTCCAGCATGCCGACCGCGTCGCTCTACGGGGGCTACAACGCCTACCAGACCGAACTGGCCCTGGAGGCCACCCCGGAGGACGTGGACCTGCTGATGGGCCTGCCGTTCTACTGGGAGGACAAGTGGGGCCACTGGGGGCACGCCGAGACGGTGGACGCCGGCATCCGCGGCATCCGGCTCGGTCTCGGCCGCCACGACCTCGACCGGGAGAACTTCGGCGTCGGCCTGTACGTCGACTTCGCCGCCACCGAGCAGAACTGGACCGACTACCGGCGCGGCTGGGTGCGCTGAGCCGCGGCGCGCGGCGGCGGCCCGCCGGGGCCGCGGCGAAGACCCGGCCGGCTACGCCATCCGGTGCGCGAGGGCGCCCAGGTAGCGCCGGACGGTGGCGTTCTCACCCAGGACGTAGTGCGAGACGGCGCGCTGGAACGGCCGGTACACCTCACCGCGCTCGGTGACCGTCAGGGAGCAGCCCCCGCCGGTCGGCGTCAGCACCAACGTCCAGGTGCCGCCGTAGGGGAGGTCCGGATCTGCGACACCGGTCACCAGGCGGTGCGGGGCCTCGCTCTCCACCACCTCGTAGGTGGTGTGGCCGTGCCGGTGGTACTCGCGCCAGCGCGGCCGGCCGTCGGCCCCGGACGGCAGCCGCTCGACATGGGACAGGCCCGGGCGCCACGCCGGATAGAGGTCGACGTCGGTCAGGACCTCCCACACCGCGCCCGGCGGCTGGGCCAGCTCCAGGCCGCCCTCGGTCACGTGCTCCACCGGCAGGCGCCGGCCCGCCGCCAGGACCGCCAACACCGCCGCGGCCCCGGCGGCCATCACCGCGCCGACACCGATCCACCGCCGTCCAGTCATCCGCCCGGCTCCTCACACCCGCCGTCCGGCCCCTTCCTCCATCATCGCGCCGCCCCGCCGCACCGGCACGGCACCACTGTGCATCCCCGGTCCGATGCGGTCCGTGCCCGATGGGTCGAGGCGGCCGTACGGACCGCCGCCCCGCAGGCCCGGGTGGTCGTCACCGGCCGGCCACCTGCCGGCCGTCACCGCCGCGACCGGGCGGCGCCGAGCCGCGCCCGTCCCCAGGTGCCCCGACGCGTCCCGCACCTCGTCGGGGCACCGCTCCGGGCGGCCGGAACCCGCCCCGGCGATAACCGCTGGATCCCGGCGCCCCGCTCCCCCAGACTGTCCCGGTGCCCGGCCGGGAGGCGCATCAAAGCCCGTAGGCTGGGCAGGTAGGGACCATGGAGCGAGGCGTTCCATGGGTGATGAGAGGTTCGACAGTCGGCAGCCGGCCCACCGGCGCCTCGGCAGGCCAGCCGGGGCGGGGCACGTCCGTCCGCCGACCGGAGGGAGACGCTGGGTGATCGAGTTGGAAGATGTTCCCGAGTTGATCGACCCGGTGATGGTCTGCGCCTTCGAGGGCTGGAACGACGCCGGGGACGCGGCCTCCGCGGCCGTGGCGCATCTGGACGAGACCTGGGGCGGCAAGGTGTTCGCGGCCCTGGACGCCGAGGACTACTACGACTTCCAGGTCAACCGGCCCACGGTCTGGCTGGACGGCGGCATCCGCCGGATCACCTGGCCGACGACCCGGCTCTCGGTGGTCCGGGTGACCGAACCCACCACCCGGGACATCGTCCTGGTGCGTGGCATCGAGCCCAGCATGCGCTGGCGCTCGTTCTGCAACGAGCTGCTCGGCTTCGCGCACGAGCTGGGCATCGAGCTGGTGGTGATCCTGGGCGCACTGCTCGGGGACACCCCGCACAGCCGCCCGGTCCCGGTCAGCGGGGTCACCTCCGACCCGGAGCTCGCCCAGCGGCTGGACCTGGAGGAGAGCCGCTACGAGGGTCCGACGGGGATCGTCGGGGTGCTCCAGGAGGCCTGCACGCACGCCGGCGTGCCGGCCGTGACGCTCTGGGCGGCGGTGCCGCACTACGTCGCGCAGCCGCCGAACCCCAAGGCCACGCTGGCGCTGGTCAACAAGCTGGAGGACCTGCTGGACCTGCGCATCCCGCCGGGTGAGCTCGGCGAGGACGCCCGGGCCTGGCAGCTGGGCGTGGACCAGCTGGCCGCCGAGGACACCGAGGTGGCCGAGTACGTCCAGCAGTTGGAGGAGGCGCAGGACACCGCCGAGCTGCCGGAGGCCTCGGGCGACGCGATTGCCCGGGAGTTCGAGCGCTATCTGCGGCGCCGGGAGAACGTCGGACCGGCCGGTGAGAAGCCGGTCGCCGGGCACGCCACGGCGGAGCGGCCGAGCGAGCCCGAGCCGCCGTCCGCCCGGGAGAGCCAGGACGGCGGCGAGGAGGACTGACCCTCCGCACGCCGGAACGGAGGAGGGGCGTCGGGACCAGTGGTCCCGACGCCCCTCCCGTGCGTCCACGTCGTGCGCGGTCCTACAGTGCGACGCCGAGCAGGGCGTCCACCGTGCGGGAGACCAGACCGGGCGCGCCGATGTCCGTGCCGCCCCCGGCCTCCTGGCCGGCGGCCCAGCGGTCGACCGCGGCCAGCGCCGCGGGCGCGTCCAGGTCGTGCGCGAGCGCCTCCCGGACCTCGGCGAGCATGGCCTCGGCCGGCGGGCCGTCCGGGCGGGAGACCGCGGCACGCCAGCGGGCGAGGCGCTCGACGGCCTCATCCAGGGTGGCCTTGGTCCACTCCCAGTCCTCGCGGTAGTGGTGCGAGAGCAGGGCGAGGCGGATCGCCGCCGGGTCGACGCCCTCACGGCGCAGCGCCGAGACGAAGACCAGGTTGCCGCGGGACTTGGACATCTTGTGCCCGTCCAGGCCGACCATGCCCGCGTGCACGTACGCCTGGGCGTAGGGGTGGCCGCCGGTGGCGACCTGGGCGTGTGCGGCGCCCATCTCGTGGTGCGGGAAGGAGAGGTCGCTGCCGCCGCCCTGGATGTCGAACGACATGCCGAGGAACTGCAGGGCGATCGCGACGCACTCGATGTGCCAGCCGGGGCGGCCGTGGCCGAGCTCGGTGTCCCAGGCGGGCTCGCCCGGGCGGGCGGCGAGCCAGAGCAGGGCGTCCAGCGGGTGGCGCTTTCCGGGGCGGTCCGGGTCTCCGCCGCGCTCGGCGAAGATCGGGCGCATGGCTTCCCGGGTCAGGCCGGACACCTCACCGAAGTGCGGCTCCGACTCGACCGAGAAGTAGATATCGTCGTCCACCTTGTAGGCGGCGCCGCTCGCCAGCAGCTTCTGGACCAGCGGGACGATCCACGGGATCGACTCGACGGCGCCGATGTAGTGGGCCGGCGGGAGCAGCCTCAGGGCGGTCATGTCCTCGCGGAAGAGCGCGGTCTCGCGCTCGGCGAGGGCCACCCAGTCCTGGCCGGTCTCGACCGCCCGCGCCAGCAGCGGGTCGTCCACGTCGGTGACGTTCTGCACGTAGAGGACGTCGTGGCCGGCGTCCCGCCACACTCGCTGCACCAGGTCGAAGGCGTTGTACGTGGCGGCGTGGCCCATGTGGGTCGCGTCGTAGGGGGTGATGCCGCAGACGTAGATCCGGGCGGTGCCGTCCTGCGGGACGACCTCGCGGATACAGCCCGCGGCGGTGTCGTGGATACGAAGGGGGAGCCCCTGACCAGGCAGGGCGGGAACCTCGGAGGCGGGCCAGGCATGCATGGGAATCACTTTAACCGCGCGAACATTTGAAAGCCTAACCAGTACGCAAGATCGACTGGATTCGCATCCTGTCGTTGCCTGAGCGCTTCTGGACTGATAGGGACCGGTGCTTGACGTGGTCCGCCCGCCGGAGCCCCCGTTTGCAGGCCGGCGGATGAGCGCCCGGCCGGCCCTGCCGCCGACCGGGCGCCCGACCCCCTGGGGGTGCGGCTGGAGCCGCTACAGCCGCTGCCAGAGGGCCGGTACGTTCGGCGGCTCCCAGCCGGTGATGGCGGTGTGCCCCTGGAGGCAGCGGTAGGAGGCGCCGGCGTAGGTGACGCGGTCGCCCGCGTTGTAGAGCGTGCCGGCGGTCCAGGTGCCGCCGGGCGGGGTGGTCGGGGGCGGGGTGGTGGGCGAGCTGGGGTTCGGACTGGTCGGCGGCGTGGTGGGCGTCTGCGGCACGTTCAGGACGAAGTCGTAGGTGCCCTCCTTCGCCGAGCCGATCTGGCGGACGTTCATCAGCAGCCGCGCGTCGTAGATGGTGTCGGTGCTGTTGCGCGGCTCGCCGGGGAAGTAGAGCTGGGTGGTGAGCACCGGGCGGCCGGGCGCCTGGAGCTTGACGTGGATGTGCCGGGTGCGGCCCGGGTACAGGCCCGGCACGATGGTGGTGAGGGTGAACGCACCCTGGGTGTTGGTGAACTGGTGACCGCGGAAGGCGAAGCCGGTGTTGTCGTAGGCGCCGTTGACGTCGGCCTGCCAGAAGTCGAGCAGCACGCCGGAGATCGGCAGGCAGGCCCGGCCGAAGACGTAGCCGCTCACGGTGAGCCGGGTGCCGGGTGTGCTGTCGGTGATCAGCGAGGTCCGCAGCGGGGAGTTCGGCTTGAAGTAGGGGCCCTCGGTCTGCTCGATCGTCGGTTCGTCGCCGTCGTGGCAGGCGGGGGTGAGGCCGGGTGCCTCGCCGGTGCCGACCCGGTCGCGGGCCAGCGCGACGCCGCCGCCGATCAGCAGCGGGGCGGTGCCGAGCACCGCGGCCGCCTTGAGGACGGTCTTGCGGCTGATCCGGCGGTCGATCAGGCCCTCCGGCCGGGTGGGCTCTTCGGACGCGGGCATGGGCCGACTCCTTCGGTGTGTGGGTGTGGGGGTTGGGGTGTGGGGGTGTGGGCGGCCCTTGTCATGGTGGGGGCATGACAAGGACCGCGCCGGCGGCCCACCCGTTCCGTACGGGTCGGCCACCGGTGGCCAGCAGTCAACCTACGGGGCCTCCGGAGCCCCCGCGATGGACGTGATCCGGGGATCGTGGTGATTTCCTCCGACCCGGGCCCGGAACTCCCCCGGCGTCATCCCGGTCTCCCGCCGGAAGAAGCGGCAGAAGTACGCCGGATCGCCGAATCCGGCCTCCCGGGAGACCTGGCGGATGGTCAGCTCGGTGGAGGCCAGCAGCCGTTTGGCCTCCAGCGTCTGCCGCTGTCGGATCAGCCGGCCCGGCGTGCAGCCGGTGGCCTGCTTCACCAGGGTCTGCAGATGGCCCGGCGAGACGCCCAGCTCCTGGGCGCAGGAGGCCACCGAGCGGTGCAGCCCGCCCGGGTCGGCGACCAGCCTGGCGAAGGCGGCGGCCAGTTCGCTCACCCGGCCGGGCGCCGCACCGTCCGTGCCCGGCGCGCAGGCGCGCAGCGCCCGGACGATCAGGATGTGCAGGCTGGCCCGCAGCACCCCCGGGTAGCCGGCCGGCCGTGTCCGGTACTCCAACTCCATGTCGGCCAGCAACGCGGCGATCGGCCCGGCGTGTTCACCCAGGGCCAGGGCCGGCCGGGCCGACAGGCCGCGGAGCGCGGCGAGGTCCTCGGGATGGGAGAGCAGGAAGTCCTCGTTGAAGAGGACGACCTGGCCGGTCAGGTCGTCCGCGTCGGCCCAGTAGTGCACCTGGCCGGGCGCGATCACGCACAACTGCGGTGGCTGCAGCGTCCGGTGGACCAGGTCCAGGACATGGGCGCCGTGGCCGCCGGTGACGTAGACGATCTCGTAGAAGGAGTGCCGGTGGGGGAAGCCCGCGCGGGAGAGCGGGCCGATGGCATCGAAGCTGCCGATCGCGAACGGGAGCAGATGCGGCAGTGGGACCTGTAAGCGATGCAGCGGCAGGTCCAGGTGGGGGGTGGTCCGTCGCTCGTCCATCGGAGCAGTCTGGGGCCGAGCCGCCGTAGCGGTCCAGACCATTGCAGACGGGGCCGGGCCGGCGGGCCATGGACGGCCCGGCCCAGGCTGCACGGCGGCGTGAGGCGGTGGCACGCATCGCAACCCGCTACGAGAGGACCGCGACCATCCAGCTGGCCGGACTCCACTCCGGTCCGCCCGCTGACCCGGGGAGGGTGCTCGGGGTGTGAGCACGAAGGCCCGTAGTACCGCGTCAGGCAGCCGTCGCCCCGTCGCGGCCCCTAGATGGGCGGCCAGGGGATGGACGGCCAGTCCTGCGACGGCAGCGGGTGGCGGCCGGTGCGCAGCAGCTCGGCCACCCGGGCGCGGGTGGCGGTCAGCTCGGCGGCGGTCAGATGCGGGGCGAGCCGTTCGCCGAGTGCGCCGTCCAGCTGCTCGGCGAGCCCGCCCAGCACCTCCAGCGCCTCCTTCGGCAGCGGCTGATCGGCCCAGCCCCAGAGCAGGGTTCGCAGTTTGCCCTCGGTGTTGAAGGTGACGCCGTGGTCGATGCCGTAGATCCGGCCGTCGGCGGCGGCGATCAGGTGACCGCCCTTGCGGTCGGCGTTGTTGAGCACCGCGTCCAGCACGGCGAGCCGGCGCAGCCGCTCGTCGTCGGGGTGCACCAGCAGAGCCGTCCGCCCGCCGCCGACCTCGGCGCGCACGATCGGCAGCCAGCCGTCCTCCGGTCCGCGCGGGTCCTGCAGGGCGAGCAGCGGATCGGCGTCCGGGTCGGGCTCCACCCAGAGCTGCACCATGCCGGGCCCGTGCGGGCCGTCACGCAGCACGGTGGGCGGGATCGACGCCCAGCCGGTGGCGGCGGCGACCTCGTACGCGGCGACCTCGCGGCCGGCCAGCGTGCCGTCCGGGAAGTCCCAGAGCGGGCGTTCACCGGCCACCGGCTTGTAGACGGCCTGTGCCGTCGGCCCGTCCGGCCCGTCCGGCCCGCCCAGGGTGACACTGCAGTACAGCGCGGCGTTGGAGGCGTCGGTGAGCCGGCCGTGGACCGTCAGCGCGCCCTCGCGCAGCAGACGCAGCGCGGTCGGCACGTCGGCGGCCAGGGCGGCGCCGGCCGCCGGGTCCGACTGCGGCGCGGTCTCGGTGTTCAGCGCCGGTACCCGTTCGCGCGCGGGCACAGGTGGCCCTCCGGGTCGAGCGGCAGGTTGCAGAACGGGCAGGGCTTGCGCCCGGCCGCGACGAGGTCCAGCGCCCGCTTGGCGAACACCCTGGCCATCGCGCCGGAGAGCCGCACCCGCAGCATGTCGGGGCCGTTCTCGTCGTCCTCGAAGACGGTCTCGGCGGCGCCCTCGGCCGCTTCCTCCTCCTCGATCACCGCCTGCGCCTCGACGACCAGGCAGTTGTCGATGCTGTCCCAGGCCAGGGCCATGGTGCCGACCCGGAACTCCTGTTCCAGCGGCAGGTCCAGCGGCGCGGTGTCGAGCAGGTCGACCGGGGCGGCGGCGGGGATCACCGAGTCGCCGCCGCTGCGCCGCAGGGCCTCGTCGAGGACCTCCTCGATCCGCTCGGCGAGCGCGGCGACCTGGGTCTTCTCCAGCAGCACGCTGGTGATCCGCCCCCGGGCGCTGGCCTGCAGGTAGAACGCCCGGGCGCCGGGCTGGCCGACGGTGCCCGCGACGAACCGTTCGGGCTGGTCGTAGAAGAAGACCTGACGGGGCACGCTCTCGCTCCGGATCGTTTCGATCGTCGTATGTCGGGTGGCTCGGGTGTATCGGGTGGGTCGTGTGGTGCCGTGCTGTCGTACGTCTGCGGATCTGTGTCGTCTGTCTGTCGTACTGGTTCGGACGCTCGGACAACCGGACCGTCCGGGCGCCGCCGGCCGGACACCGGTGGGCCGGGTCTCGGCAGGCTCGCTAGTCACCCTACGACCTCCGGGCCCGGCCCGGGGAGCCGAGCCGGTGACGGGTCCGACGGCGGGGGTGAGCCGGTCAGCGGCAGGGCCCGGGGCCGTGGCGGCTCCGCGCGAGCGTCGCCGGCGCCGTGGGGGCCGTCGGTCAGGCCGTGCCGCCGACCACCGCGTCCCCGGCCGGGGTCGCGTCCCCGTCCCCGTGACCGCCGCGGGATGGCCTGGGCGCGAGCGAGGTGAGGTCGCCGGTGTCGCCCATTCTCAGCACGAAGGGACGCTGCGGGGTGTAGCGGATCGCGGTGACCGAGCAGGGCTCGACGCTGATCCGCTGGAAGTGGTCGAGGTGCAGGCCGAGTGCGTCGGCCACCACCACCTTGATCACGTCACCGTGCGAGCACGCGACCCAGACCGCGTCCTCGCCGTGCTCGGCGGCGATCTTGGCGTTCCACTCGCGGACCGCGTTCACCGTGCGGTGGCTCAGCTCGCGCAGGGATTCGCCGCCGGGGAAGGCCGCGGCCGCCGGGTGGTCCTGGACGGTGCGCCAGAGCGGTTCCTTGGCCAGCTCGGCGAGCGGACGGCCGGTCCACTCGCCGTAGTGGCACTCCCCGAGGCGCTCGTCCTCGGCGAGTGCCGCGAGTTCGGGGCGGACGGCGAGCAGCGGCTCCAGGGTCTGCCGGCAGCGATCCAGTGGGCTGCTGACGGCCTGCACCAGCGGGACGGCGGCGAGCCGGCCGGCCAGCGCGGCGGCCTGCTCGCGCCCGGTGTCGTCGAGGTCCACTCCGGGTGTCCAACCGGCCAGGATTCCGGCGGTGTTCGCGGTGGATCGGCCGTGGCGGACGAGCAGCAGCGTGGGCATGGGGTCAGCGTAAGGCCTCACGGGCGGGCTGTGGGGACCGGATTCCGTCGCCGTCCGGTCCCGCCGTCCGGTCCCGCCGGCCGGCTGGCCGGTCCGGCGCCGTGGGGCTCCCCCGATCGAGTGGGTGGCCTTGGGCCGTCGTCGCGGCGGCCGGTGTGCCCGCGTCCCGGTGGCCGGTGTGCCCGCGTCGTGGCCGTCGAGGGGCCAGAATGGCCCGCATGATCGTCCATTGCGCCATCTACCGTGACGGCCGCCGGATCGAGGGGCCCGAGGACCACACCGGCGCCCTCGCCGCCGCGCGGGCGGCCGGCAAGGGCAGCTTCGTGTGGATAGGCCTCTTCGAGCCGACCGTCGAGGAACTCGACCAGGTCAGCGAGGAGTTCTCGCTGCACCCGCTGGCCGTCGAGGATGCCGTCCGCGCCCATCAGCGCCCGAAGGTGGAGGCCTACCAGGGCTCGCTGTTCGTCGCGCTCAAGACGCTCGGCTACCACCCCGGCGGACACGCGGTGACCAGCGGCGAGGTGATGGTCTTCGTGGGCGAGGACTTCGTGATGACGGTCCGGCACGGCACCGACAGCCCGCTCGGCGACCTCCGGGAGGACCTGGAGCGACAGCCCGAGCTGCTGCGGTACGGGCCGAGCGCCGTCCTGCACTCGGTCTGCGACACGGTGGTGGACGGGTACGTCGACGTGGCCGTCGGGCTCCAGGCCGACCTCGACGAGCTGGAGGCCGACGTGTTCGCCCCCACCCGGGTCGGCCGCGACACTGCTGGCCGGATCTACGGCTACAAGCGCCAGCTGGTGACCGTCCGCCGGGCCACCGCGCCGCTGCTGGACCCGATGCTGCGGCTGGAGCGCGGCGGCGTGCCGTTCGTGCGCCCCGAGGCGCTGCCGTACCTGCGGGACGTCGCCGACCACCTCGCCAAGGCCAACGACCAGGTCGAGGGCATGGACCGGCTGCTCTCCGACATCCTGAGCGCCAACCTGGCGCAGGTCAGCGTGCAGCAGAACAACGACATGCGGAAGATCTCGGCGTGGGCGGCGCTGGCCGCCGTACCGACCATGATCGCGGGCGTGTACGGGATGAACTTCGAGCACATGCCCGAGCTGCACCAGCCCTGGGGCTACCCGGCGGCGGTGGCACTGATGGTGACGGTCTGCGTGGTGCTGCACCGGGTGTTCAAGCGGCACGACTGGCTGTAGGGCGGGGCGCGGGCCGGGGCCCGCGCCCCGCGAGCGCCCGGATCACGCCAGCCCGGCACGCTCCATCGCCTCGACGCCGGTGCGCAGCGCCCGGACCCGCTCCTCCAGGGTGAAGCCGGCCGGCGCCAGGGTGAGCGTGGTGACGCCTGCGTCGGCGTAGGCCTGCATCCGGTCCGCGATCCGGGCGGTGTCGCCGACCAGCGAGGTGGCGTCGATCAGGTCGTGCGGCACGGCGGCCGCGGCGCCCTCGTAGTCCCGGGCCAGGTACTTCTCCTGGATCTCGTCCGCCGCCTGCTCGTAGCCCATCCGCCGGGCGAGCTGGTTGTAGAAGTTCTTCTCCTTGCTGCCCATGCCGCCGATGTAGAGGGCGGCGTAGGAGCGCTGGGAGTCGACCCCGGCCTTGATGTCGTCGCCGACCGCGATGGTGACGGTCGGGCAGAGGTCGAAGCCCTCGTCCAGGGTCTGCCCGGTCTTGGCCCGGCCGGACCGCAGCGGGTCGAGGGAGAGCGCGGCGTGCTCGGGCGAGAAGAAGATGCCGAGCCAGCCGTCGGCGATCTCGCCGGTCTGCTCCAGGTTCTTCGGCCCGATCGCGGCGATGTACAGCGGGATGTGCTCGCGCACGGGGTGCACGGTGAGCTTGATCGGCTTGCCGGGCCCACCGGGCAGCGGCAGCGTCCAGTTCGCGCCCTCGTGGACCAGCCGCTCGCGGGACATCGCCTTGCGGATGATCTCCACGTACTCGCGGGTGCGGGCCAGCGGCTTGTCGAACTTCACGCCGTACCAGCCCTCGGAGACCTGCGGGCCGGAGACGCCCAGGCCGAGCCGGAAGCGCCCGCCCGAGAGGGTGTCCAGGGTGGCCGCCGTCATCGCGGTCATCGTCGGCGTACGGGCCGGGATCTGGAAGATGGCCGAGCCGACGTCGATCCGCTCGGTCTTGGCGGCGACGTACGCCAGCACGGTGGCCGCGTCCGAGCCGTAGGCCTCGGCGGCCCAGCAGACCGAGTAGCCGAGCCGGTCCGCCTCCTGGGCGACGGCGGTGTTGTCGGCGTCCATACCGAGTCCCCAGTAGCCGAGGTTGATACCGAGTCGCATCTGCCATGCCTTCCAGTCGGGTTGTCCGTGAGGGTAACCGCAGGTCCGGCGGCAATGCTACTGGCCGGTAGCTGTGGGCTGGGCCACATCCCGATCGGCCGGTCGGGTGGTGATCGTTCTGCGGGTCTGCACACCTGCCCGGGCACCGGCCGCTACGCTCAGCCGACGTGGGGACGCCTCTCCCCACCTGCGCGTTTGCCGGACCCCGCCGATACCGCCGGTTCCGTCGCACCACCGGTGCGGACGGCGCGGGCCGCGTGGCGCAGGCGTTACCGACAGTGCGAGCGGTTTCAGCGGTTTGAGTGGTTTCAGCGGTTTCAGCAGGACGAGCGGTCCCAGCGGCTCCGGTGGGACGAGCGGTATCAGCGGTACAAGCGGTGTTGTCGGCCAGTGGAGGGCCCGTCCGATGGAAAAGCGTCACCTCGGCCGTACCGGGCTACAGGTCTCCCGGCTCGGTCTCGGCACCATGACCTGGGGCCGCGACACCGACGAGCACGAGGCCGCCGCCCAGCTCAAGGAGTTCGTCGACGCGGGCGGCAACCTCGTCGACACCGCCGACGTCTACGGCGACGGCGGCGCCGAGTACCTGCTCTCCCGGCTGACCGACAACCTGATCCCCCGTTCCGAACTGGTCATCGCCACCAAGGCGGGCAGCGTCCCCGACTCCCCCCGCCGCTTCGACGGCTCGCGCGGGCACCTGCTCGCCGCCCTCGACGCCTCGCTGCGTCGGCTCGGCACGGACTTCGTCGACCTCTGGCAGGTGCACGCCTTCGACCCGGCGACCCCGGTCGAGGAGACGCTCAGCGCCCTGGACATCGCCGTCGCCTCCGGACGCGCCCGGTACGTCGGCGTCTGCGACTACAGCGGGTGGCAACTCGCGCGGGCCGCCACCTGGCAGCGCGCCCACCACGGCCGGGTGCCGCTGGCCGGTGCCCAGCTGGAGTACTCGCTGCTCCAGCGCGGCCTCGAACGGGAGGCGCTGCCCGCCGCCGAGGAAGCGGGCGTCGGGCTGCTCGCCTCCTCGCCGCTCGGCCGCGGCGTGCTCACCGGGAAGTACCGGCACGGCGTCCCGCAGGATTCGCGCGGCGCCTCCCCGTACCTGTCCGGCTTCGTCCAGCCGTACCTCGGAGAGCGCTCGCGCCGGATCGTGGACGCCGTCGCCACCGCCGCCGACGGGCTGGCCAGCAGCCCGCTCGCGGTCGCGCTCGCCTGGGTGCGGGACCGGCCGGGCGTGGCGAGCGCACTGGTCGGGGCCCGGACGGTGGCGCAGCTGCAGTCGGCGCTGTCAGTGGAGGCGCTTACGCTTCCGGGTGAGATCCGCGGTGCGCTCGACGACATCTCGTCGCCGGTCCACCGCTATCCGGACCAGGGGTGGAGCGAGCTCTAGGGGTTGGCACCGCCGCCCGGTGCGGCCGGATCTCGACGACCGATGACCGATGACCGACAGCTGCTGACGACCGACGGCCGACGACCACGTGACCGGCCGGGCCCGGGCCTGATCCGGCCCCGACCACGCCGACCGCGCGTACCGCGGTGGCGGCCGCGAACCGGCCGCTGCCCCGGGCACGGCACGGGCGGCGGAGCCCCAGCAGTGGAGTGACCTTTTGGAGCGAACGATGAGTGACACGGAGAACGGCGCTCCGGAGGAGACCTCGGCGGCCCCGGGTACGGACAGCCCCGACAAGGCGGCCGCCGTCGCGGCGCTGGCGGAGGCGATCCGGGTGGTCGGGCAGCAGTCGGGCCGCCCGGCAGGCGCTCCGGCCGCCGGGGGCACCCGCGCCCCGGGCACGGCGCAGGCGCCGGCCGGGGAGGCGGGCGGTCCTGCCGCACCGGCCTCCCCCGAGCCGGACGAACAGCGCGCGCAGGCCCTGCGGGCCACCGCCGAGGTGCTCGCCGCGGGCGGCGCACCCACCGACCTCGCGCCCGCCGCCGTGGCCGCGTTCGGCGACGCCGCCGCCGAGGAGCTGCGCGCCGACCCGTGGGCCGTGCTGACCCTGCCCGGCGTCCGCCCCGAGCATGCGGACGGGTTCGCCCGCGGGCTGCTCGGCCCCGCCGCCGGCCCGGGCGACCCGCGCCGGGCCCAGGCGCTGGTGCCGTGGCTGCTGGAGCAGGCCGCCCTGCGCGGCCACTCCGCCGTGGAGATCGGCGAGGTGACGGCCGGGCTCGACCGGCTCGGCCTGCCGGACCCGGCCGCCGCACTGCAGTCCGCCGTGGTCGACGGCCGGGCGATGCCCTTCCAGGAGGAGCTGACCGGCGCCGAGGCGCACAGCGCGGGCGGCGACAAGAACGACGAGCCGCCGACCCGCACCGTGCTCGCGCTGGAGCGGCTCGCGCTGGCGGAGGAAAGTCTGGCCGACGGGCTGGTCCGCCTGATGTCCACCTTCGTCCCCGGGGTGGACGTCGCCGAGGAGGACGGCGACGGCGACGGCAGCGACGAACCCGCCGTGGAGGGCGCGCCGGCCGAGGGCGCTGTGGAGGACGCGGCCGAGGACGGCCTCGATGCTGCGGGTACGCCCGCCGCCCCCGGCCCGACCGCGTGGGAGGCGGCGGCCGTCGCGGCGCCGTCCTCCTCGGCGACCGCTCTCGTCCGGGCCGTCGCGCAGAGCGCCCTGGTCACCCATACGGGTGGCGAGGCGGCGCGCGCCGAGCCGGTCGCCCTGGTGCGCGCCGCCGCCGGCCTCGGCCTGCGCGCCTGGGCCGCCACCTGGACCGAGCAGGGCCGGGACGCCGTCGCCGCGCTCGCCGACGGCCCGGTGTCCGTCGCCACCCTGGCCGAGCTGCTGTCCGGTACGGCCGGCCCCGGCCGGTCCTCCGACGGCACGCTCGCCCTCGACCTCCTGGTCGTGCTCGACGCACCGCTGCTGGACGTCGAGCTGGCCGCCACCCTCCTGGAGTCGCTCGCCGACGGCACCCGGCTGGTCCTGAGCGGCGACCCGGGTCAGCTCTGGTCGGCCGGCCCGGGCCGGTTCTTCGCCGACCTGCTGGCCGCCAAGGTCTGCCCCTCCGTGGCCTCCCGCACCCCGGACTTCGGTCCGATCGGCGAACTGGTCTCCGGCATCGGGATCGGCGAGCTCCAGCCGGTGGAGGCGCCGGACAAGGAGGTGGTCATCCTGACCGCCAAGGACAGCGGCGAGGCCGTCCACCGCGCGATCCAGCTGCTCACCGACTCCATCCCGCGCGCGCTCGGCATCCCCGCCGAGCAGGTGGTGCTGCTGACCCCCGGCCACGGCGGCGCCGCCGGCACCCGGGCGCTGAACGCCGCCGCGAAGGCCCGCCTCAACCCCGGCTCGGGCCGCTTCGGCGGATTCGACCCGGGCGACCGGGTGGTGGACTCCCCCGCCCCCGGTGTCGTCCGCCCCGCCCGGGTGGTCGACGGCGACGCCACCGGCCTGCACCTGGAGTACCCGGACGGCTCGCGCCGCAGCGTCCCGCCCGCCGAGGCCGGCCGGCTGCGGCACGGCTGGGCACTGACCGTCCACCAGGCGGTCGGCCGCCGCTGGCCGGGCGCGGTCGTCGTCCTCCCCGAGGACGCAGGCACCGCCCTCACCCGCCAGTGGGTCTACACCGCGTTCGGCCGCGGCGAGCGTCACCTCTCGGTGGTCCACGCCGCCGGGCCCGCCCTCCCCCAGGCCGTCGCCGAGCGCCCGGCCGCGGCCCGCACCACCCGGCTGCGGGCGATCCTCGCCGAGAACGCCGCCCAGGCCTACTAGCGCCTGTCCGGCACCCGGGTGGTCCGGTCGGCGAGGCGCTTCGCCGACCGGACCACCCCGGGGGCTGCCCGGCCGGCACTGTCAGGGGGGGGCGGTCTACCGTGCTCCCAGGCCACCACTCGTGGCCCCGCTACGGGCAAGGGGAGACCAATGACCACACTCGAAGACCGCCCGCACACCGCGCTGCTCGTCATCGACGTCCAGAACGGCGTCGTCGAGGGAGCGCACGAACGCGACGCGGTCGTCGCCAACATCGGCCGACTGGTCGCGAAGGCCCGCCGCGAACTGGTCCCGGTCGTCTGGGTCCAGCACTCCGACGCGGACCTCGTGCGGGAGAGCGACGGCTGGCGGATCGTCCCCGAGCTGGCTCCGGGCGACACCGAGCCGCTGGTCGGGAAGAACTACGGCGACTCCTTCGAGGACACCACCCTGGAGACGGTGCTGTCGGGCCTCGGCGTCGGCCGGCTCGTCGTCGTCGGCGCCCAGACCGACCAGTGCATCCGCTCGACCCTGCACGGCGCCCTCGTCCGGGGCTACGACGCGATCCTGGTCCGTGACGCCCACACCACCGAGGACCAGACCGCCTGGGGTGCGCCGCCGCCGGCCCAGGTCATCGCCCACACCAACCTGTACTGGACGTACCAGACGGCGCCCGGGCGGACGGCCGGGACGGTCGCCACCGAGGACGTCGATTTCGGCGCCGCGTCCTGACATCCGCACCACGCGGGCGGACGGGCGGATAGGCGGACGGGCGGGCGGATAGGCGGGCGGCGGGCAGGCCGGCAGCGTTCGGGGAGCGCGTCGAGGCACTGGCCACCCTGCTCTCGCGCCCCCGAGTCGCTCCCCGACAGGAAACGTCCGAAACCATGCGCTCGCGGCAGCGTCTCCGCGCCGCCGCCGCACTCGGGCTCGCCGGCCCGCTCTTCACCGCGGTGGCGGTCTCCGCCGCGCGCCCGCCGTCGCGGATCACCCGGCCGCCGAGCTCCCGGTCAGGCCACCGCCCTGCCGCCCGGGGGCAGGGAGCGGGCGGCAGGGCGGGACGACACAGGGCCAGGTCAGTCGTCCGGGTCCTCGTCGTCGTAGACCTCGCTGACGTCGAACCGGCAGATCAGCAGTTGCGGGTCCGCGTGCTCGAACGGCTCCGGCAGCCACTCCCCCGGCTCGGTCGGCTCCGCGGCGGCGACCCAGAGCGTGGAGTCACCCTCCTCCAGGCCGAACTCCTCGCTCCGGGCGGCGATCTCGTCCGGCTCGTACTCACCGAACAGCACACCGATGGCCGCGTTCACCTCGCCCGCCGCGCCCCCGCCGGGGGTCAGCGTGTCGTCCAGCCGCTCGGCCTGGGCGCGCAGCCGCTTCGGGTCGACGACGTGGTAGTCGCGGCGGATCAGCACGCTGATCGCCTCGGGCTGCTCGGGGCCGTGGTACCCGCCCGGCCCCTCGTCCCCGGGGACCTCGAACGGGGTGACCTCGTCGTAGACCTCGTAGAGGAGTTGGTCGTAGGCGATGGCCGCCGTCGCGAGCTGCTCGTAGGCGGCGAACACAGCGGGATCGTCCGCTGCGCTGGGGCTTGACACCGCTTCCAGATGACGGTCGATGGCGGCCTTGACCGCCTCGGCGGCGGCGCGTACCTCGGCAATGGTGGGCTGCGCGGCATCAGACATGGTGCAGACGCTATCTCCCCGCGGTGTCGGTACGCACAGCGGTTGTCACCTACACCCGCGATTTCACCGCAACTTCCCCCCTGATGTCCGATCCGCGTGGTTCTGTACTCGCGCACGCCCGCGCAGGGCGCAGGTATCCGGCGCCGCCGGGCCGTTCGCCCACGGCTTCCGCGAGCTGCGATCGGGGTATCCCGTCCACAGTGGAAGCTGAACTGATGCACTGTCAGCAGCGCGGGTGGAGGGCCTGCCGGAAGGGCGGCCGAAAATACCCGGGCCCGTTGTCGGAGGCAGGCCGTAGGCTTGCCCGCAGGTGTCCCTCAGGAGGAGCGTTTTGACCCCACCGAAGCCGGTCCGGCAGCCGGAGTACGAGTACCAGTCCTTGCGCATGCCGCGCGGCACCTCCCGCAACGCGGCGCGCCAACTGCTCACCGACCATGCCGAATACGGGCATTGGGAGTTGGACAGACTGCGGCTGTTCCCGGACGGAAGCCGAACGGTGCTGCTGCGGCGGCGGATCATCCGGCAGGTCCGGAGCTGGTGACGCGCCCCGCGCGCTGATCGGTTCGGACCCCCCGCGCGCCCCCGGCTCCTCACCCGTCGGATCGGTACATGACCGCGCGTGCGCCGCGCCCCGCGCGGCCCTGCGTGCTGCGCAGGTCCGTGGGCCGTCCTCGTGGGCGCCCGCTGTCGTCGCAGCGCGGCCTCCGGCGCCCGCGACCGTCCGTTCGATGTCCGACCGACGGCCGCGGGCACACGGCTCACCCCACTGGGGCCCGCACCGCGCCTACCGAGGCACGTGCCGCACCCGGCCCGCCCGGGATCCGGCGGCAGCACGGGTGCCGACTCAGGCGGCGATCCCCTCCGGCGACCACCTCACCCGGCGCGGAGACGCCTCGCCGGGCGTGCGGCCTCCACTCAGCGTGCGCCGGCGCGGGCGCGGCGGTAGAGCACGCCTCCACCGAGCAGCAGCGCGAGGCCGGCCGCACCGAGCAGCTCGGTGCCACCCGCGCCGGTCGAGGCCAGCTGGCCGCCCCCGGCCGTCTCGGGGGCGGCCGTGCGCGCCGACGCCGGTACGGCCTGACCGCTCTGCCCACCGCCGGCCGCGGTGGTCCCCGTGGGGGCGCTCGTACCGGTGGTCTTCGCCGGGGTGGTGGCGGCCGGGGTGGTAGCGGCCGGGGTGGTAGCGGCCGGGGTGGTAGCGGCCGGGGTGGTGGCGGAGGGGCCGCCCGTCCCGTGCTCCTCGGGGCAGTCCTCGTCCGGCTGGGCGGGCGGGGGCGACACGGCCGGGCCCTCGTTCCCGCAGGCGTTCCCGAAGGCCGGGTTGCCGACGCCGACCACGTCGACGGAGTTGCCACAGGCGTTGACCGGGACGTGCACGGGCGCCTGGACGCTGTTGCCGGAGGCCACCCCAGGCGAGCCGGCCGCCGAGCCGGAGGCGGAGGCGCCCGAGGCGCTCTGGCCGGCGCCGGCGCCGGGGTGCCCGCTGACGTTGGCGCAGTGGTTGCCGTACGCCGGGTTCAGCACGCCGATCACGTCGACGGTGTTATCGCAGGCGTTGATCGGCACCTCGACCGGCACCTGCACCGAGTTCCCGGAGGCCACGCCCGGCGAACCGACGGCGCCCCCCTGCGCCTCGGCGCCCGCGTAGGCGTAGCCGGCGGTCGAGGCCAGGACACTGCCGGTGGCCATAGCCGTGAGGAGCCCCTTCTTGGCTACATTCCTCATTATTTCCCCTGACGTATCGAGACGACGTGATGACCTACTGAATATCGGAATTTCCGAACAACGAGCAAGGTCTTCGAGTGCACAGGGGACAACGAGGCGCAAGCGGAGAGGTTGAGCCGAACGAACCCACTTCACCCGATCGAGCGACACGGCGCCGAAAGGTTGCCACCGGGCCGCTTGCACGCCGCCGAGCGGCTCCGGACACACAAGCGCCCCCGGTGTGGCGCGTCCGCCACCCGGGGGCCAAGTGAGTCGATCCGATGATCAGCCCGTCGACCTGTCAGCCGGTGGAACACCGGCCGGTCGACCCGTCGACCGATCACACGGTCATCGCGTGCTCAGCGAGCGGCGCGGCTCAGAAGTTGGCGCAGTGGTTGCCGAACGCCGGGTTCAGCACGCCGATCACGCTGACGGTGTTGCCGCAGAGGTTCACCGGGATGTGCACGGGAATCTGCACCTGGTTGCCCGCGACCACGCCCGGGGAGCCGGCGGCCACACCGTCGGCGGCGGCGCCGCCGTGGGCGGACGCGACACCCGCGACGGCCAGCACCAGGCCACCGGTGGCAGCGGCAACAGCGGCGATCTTCTTGACCTTCATCATTCCTCCTGTATGAGCAACGCAACCCGTTCGGCGGGCTGCATAGGAGTGAACGACGGTGTGGCAAACGGGGTACGGAGACTCTTCTCCATTCACCCGCAACGGTGATGACTCGCACAGGCAGTCGATCAGTGGACTCCAGCAGAATCGTTTCTCTCGATCTCCATTTCACTGTCCCAAATCATTAGCTCGGACAATGCGGGCGGCCCGCCCCCGGACTCCCGGGAGCGGGCCGCGGTCCCACGTGGCGGGACGGTCGTTCAGCAGGCGTCGATGAAGCGGTCCAGCACCCGCACGCCGAACTTGAGCCCGTCCACCGGCACCCGCTCGTCCACACCGTGGAACATCCCGGCGAAGTCCAGCTCCGGCGGCAGCCGCAGCGGCGCGAAGCCGAAGCAGCGGATGCCGAGGTCCTGGAACGACTTGGCGTCCGTCCCGCCGGAGAGGCAGTACGGCACGGCGCGCGCGATCGGGTCCTCGGCCTGCAGCGCGCTCTGCATCGCCTCGACCAGGGCGCCGTCGAAGCTGGTCTCGATCGCCTTGTCCGAGTGCAGGCTCTCGCGCTTCACGCGCGGGCCCAGCACGCTGTCCAGCTCGGCCAGGAACTCCTCCTCGTAGCCGGGCAGGAAGCGCCCGTCCACATGGGCGGTCGCCTGCCCGGGGATCACGTTCACCTTGTAGCCGGCGCCGAGCATCGTCGGCTGGGCGGTGTTGCGCAGCGTGGTGCCGATCATCTTGGCGATGCCGCCCAGCACCCGCAGCGTCTCGTCCATGTTCTCCGGGTCGAGCCGCACGCCGAGCGCGTCCGACAGCTCGTCCAGGAAGGCGCGGACGGTCTTGGTGATCCGCAGCGGGAAGGTGTGCCGCCCGAGCCGGGCCACCGCCTCGCACAGCTCGGTGATGGCGTTGTCGTCGTTCTCCATCGACCCGTGCCCGGCCCGGCCCTCGACCGTGAGCCGCATCCAGTGCATGCCCTTCTCGGCCGTTTCCACCAGGTAGAGCCGCACCTGGTCGTTGACGGTGAACGAGAAACCACCGACCTCGCCGATGCCCTCCGTCACCCCTTCGAAGAGGTCCGGGTGCTCGTCCACCAGGTACCGGGCGCCGTACGTGCCGCCCGCCTCCTCGTCCGCCACGAAGGCCAGCACCAGGTCGCGCGGGGGCTTGCGCCCGGTCCGCAGCCGGTCGCGCACGACGGCCAGCGTCATCGCGTCCATGTCCTTCATGTCGACCGCGCCGCGCCCCCAGACGCACCCGTCCGCGATCTCGCCGGAGAACGGGTCGTGCGTCCAGTCCGCCGCCTTGGCCGGCACGACGTCGGTGTGCCCGTGGATCAGCAGGCCCGGGCGCGAACGGTCCTCGCCCTCGATCCGGACCACCGTCGAGGCCCGCCCCTTGGCGGACTCGAAGATCTGCGGCTCGATACCGAACTCCGCGAGCTGCTCCGCCACGTACTCGGCGGCCTTGCGCTCGCCCGGGCCCGAGCCGTCACCGTAGTTGCTGGTGTCGATCCGGATCAGGTCGCGACAGATCTCGGCGACCTCCGACTCGGCCGTCACCTTCGGCGCCACCGCCCGCCCCGCCGCCGACTCGCTCCGCTCGCTCACGGTCACTCCTCGTCTCAGCCCCGCACCGACGCGCCAGCGCGCCACCCCCGGGACCTGCACCCGGGCCGTACGAGCACGTCCGCCCATCCTCCCCCAGCCCCTCACCCGTATCCACCCCGCAGGGTCCCCGGAAACGGCGCGAAACCCCCTGGTCACACCCCCGCCACAGAGCTCCCCTTGCCCTGGTCACCGCCCCCGCCCACCGGTCCACAGCCGTTTTGGGAGCTCAAGCCGATCTTTGCTACAGTTACATCTGTCAGCGCGGCCGACGAGGCCGAAGAGACAACACCCGGTCCGGGTGGCGGAATGGCAGACGCGCTAGCTTGAGGTGCTAGTGCCCTTTATCGGGCGTGGGGGTTCAAGTCCCCCCTCGGACACAGCAGGATCGTCGACGCGGTCGGCGAGAGCAATGCGGGTCAGGAGCAATCCTGACCCGCATTTTGCGTTGCGCGGGGTCCTACGACAGTGCGGGGCCCGGCCACCCGGATCCGTCCCCGACCACGTCGCGCTTCCCCTCCACCCCGGCGGCGGCCACCACCGCCACCGGTGGACGCGTAGGCTCGTCGCGACTGTAAGTGGACCAGGGTTCAGGGGGTTAGTGAGCGGGACGGAGCGACGGCTACCTCCACTACGAGCGGGGCGGCAACCGGCCGGTGTCGCATTGCTGAACATGACGACCGGAGCCAATGGCAAGGACGGCGTGGACGCATGCACCTCGCAGAGCCGTGCGCCAGGGCACTGGGCGCGCATCGTTCACATGTCGGGCCGTGATCCGGCCACGGCGCCCGCAGGGCTGGACCTGCGTCTCAACCCAGTGAGCCCGACATCGCTCGCCTTCCCCCTCCGGGATCTCCGGCGAGCTGCCGAAGGCCCGCGCACCCCGGGCTGAGGAACATCGACCTCCCGGGGTGGCCCCGGAGGATCTCCGGGGCCACCCCGGAGACGGGTGGAACTCAGCGACCTCGACCACGTGGCGCCGGGGCGGGCGAAGGCGGCTCCCAACCGTCGCGGGCCTTCTCCCGCAGTTCGGAGACGCTCGCTGCTATTGCCCGCGAACCGGGGACGAGGTGCCCCGACCACCCGCCTTCGGTGTCGGTGGACAACTCGGCCAAGGCCAGTGACGGCTGTAGCCCACGGGTCTTGGCCTCCCGCAGCCTTCCGTACCAGTACCTGCTGCCATTCATCGCGATGGCGCCAGCGGCGAGCCTTCCTTCCCAGCCGGCGGCGTCGTCGGCGTCGCAGGCCCACAGGTAACCAAGGATGCCGTTGGCCTCGTTGGCGACCGCCACGTACTCGACGGGCTTGTCGGTCCGGAAGGTGTAGTCGACTGGCCCGCCCTCTACCAACCGCATTTGCATGTCTTCGCCGAGGAGGTGACTTCCCCCGTCCTCACTCATCGATCAGCCCTTTCACCGGGGAAGAACCTCCCCGTAGATGTGCCATTTCCCGTCCTTGTGCACCAAGCCGACGTTACTCAAAGTCACCCACCGACCTCAGAGCGATTCAGCCTGTCGCACGCCCGTACACGAAGTGAGGGCTCGCTGCGACCGGGTGGGCCAGGGGGCGCCTCGGAACGGATCTGCGCAGGTGGCGGGGCGTTTAGGGGGCTCGGATACCATGAGTCGATGAACGAGAACCTGCCTCCGTGCCCCCGCTGCTCCAGTGAGTACACCTACGCGATGGACGCGCTGATGGTCTGCCCGGAGTGCGGGAACGAATGGACGCCTGCCGAGAGTGACGGCCCCGACGGGGTTGCCGCCGGGGATCGGGTGATCAAAGACGCTGTCGGGAACGTGCTGAACGACGGCGACACGGTGACGGTCGTCAAGGCGCTCAAGGTCAAGGGCAGCCCCTCGGGGATCAAGGCGGGCACCAAGGTGCGCAACATCCGCCTGGTCGACGGCGTCGACGGGCACGACATCGACTGCAAGATCGACGGATTCGGCCCGATGCAGCTCAAGTCGAGCGTGGTCAAGAAGGCCTGAGCGGTCACAGGCCGTGCTCGTCGAGGATCGTCAGGAGCTTGCGCCTGCGCCGCTGCTCGGCCTTCAGGGCCGCGAGGTCGTCCGCGAACGCCGCCTCCGTTCCCAGGGCCCGGTGGCAGGCCCGGGCTTCGAGCAGCAGCCGGGCCATCTCCCGGTAGGGGCCGTCGCCGGTGAGCGGCTTGAGCCGCTCGATCGCCCGGCGGTACCCCTCCAGCGCCTCGGCGTCCCGGCCGGCGCCGCCGCGGCCGAGCTGGGCCGGCAGGGGTGACTTGAGGCCGCGCTCTGCCTTGGCGAGTTGCCCCATCAGGTGCTTCTCGGCCCAGCCGGACGGATTGCGCCGGCTCGCCTCCTCCGCCCTCTCCCGGACCCGTCGCAGGCCCGGTCCGCCGAGGAGGTCGCGGTAGTCGCCCAGTTCGGCCTCCAGCAGGTGGTCGTGGTCGCCCAGCAGCCGGTCGACCAACCACTCGGCCAGCTCGGTCCGGTCCGGCGGCGCTGCCCGGCACGCCTCCATGTGGGCCTCGTCGAGATCGGCGGCGACACCGCCGACGCACCCGGCGGAGTCGTCGATCCGGTCGTAGGAGCGGCCGAGCAGCCTGATCGCCTCCCGGGCCAGGGCGACCGCCTGCTCGGCCTGCCCCTCCGCCGTCAGGGCGCGGACGGCTGCCACCGCCTCGCCGGCCTGGAGCGCGTAGGCCTGGGCGTCCGCGTACTCGACGTAGCCGTACCGGCTGAAGCGGCCGACCGCGAGCAGATCGGCGATCCGGGCCCGTAGTTGGGCGGGATCGGCCTGGGCGGTCGCGGCCCGGAGTTCCAGGCGGCGGCGCAGGCTCCGGTCACCGTCCATCAGTTCGCGCACCAGGAGCAGCAGGTCCTCCCGCGAGCGCGAGTCGAGCCAGGACGCCAGGGCGCCGGCCCGGGCCCTCCCCTCGGCCTTGAGCCGGGGCAGCTCGTGCCACTTCTCCAGCACCACCAGGCCCACCGCGACGCAGTGCTTGCAGAAGTTGCCGTCGAGTCCGTAGGGACAGTCGCACTCGCCCGACAGCCCGTACTCCTCGTCCACCTCCAGCACGACCTCGTAGGCCTCGGTGCCGCTCACGACGGCGGTGAACCGCTGTGCCCCGACGTCGAGTTCGGCGACCGCGTCCCGGTAGCCCAGACCTCGTTCGAAGGAGCGCGGCCCGGCCAGCCCGCTCAGGTCGTCCTCGGTGAATCCGGCGCTGCTCGTCACCCCGTCATTCAAGCAAACCGCAGCGGCCGACCGACGGGCTTCGGCCCGTCAACGGGCCGTCCAGACGGGGCAGGCCGGGTGGTGGCGGTGGGTGCGGATGATGGTGCCGCCGAGCGAACGGTGTTCGGTGGTGGAGACGGCGCAGCAGCGCGGTGTCGCGGTGGCGGAGACGGGAGCGGTGGCCGAGACGGGGGCGGGAGCGGGGCAGCGTGGGGACACCGGCGTGGTCGGACCGGGCACGGTGGACGGGGCGGAGGTGTGCGGCGGGGCCGGCGTCCGGTGCGGGGCGGCCGGGCGGCGGCGCCGACGGCGGGGAGTGGAAGTGGTCACGCAGCGAGGTTGCCCCGGCCGCGGCCGGTGAATCCGGGGCTCACCCGGATGGGCGACCGCGGGCGGGGCCAGGAGCGGCGACCGGGAGCCGGGACGGCCCGGGCCGCCTTCAGAAAGTGATCGTCCGGCCTTCGGCGGCGGCCTGGCGGGCGGTGTAGGCGACACCGTGGACCTTGAGCCCGCTGGGGTCCAGGAGGGTGATGCCTCCGCCGTGGTTGCCGAGCGTGAAACCGTCGGCGGCGTGGACGGTGAGGGCGGTGCCGGCGGCCAGCGGCACGGCAGGCAGGGCGAGGCGCGCCTTGGACTGGTCGACGAGGTGCCATCCGGTCAGGTCGACCGCTGCGGCCGAGCTGTTGAGGACGGTGACGGTCTCCTCCTCGGGTGCCGGACCGATCGGGTTGACCAGGGCGGCGACGATCCGCAGCGGGGCGTCGTGGCCGGTCGGGTCGGTCGGACGGGGCGGCGTGCCCGGCAGGGGCTGGCCGGTGGTGTCGTCGGTGTGCCAGGCCTGGGACTGGAAGGCGAGGAAGACCGCGACCCAGCGGTTCTCGGCCGGCAGGTGGATCAGTAGGCCGCCGTCCTGGTAGACGCCGTTGTCGGAGTGGAACCGGCCGCTGTTGCCCTGGTTCATGTGGATGTCGTGGACGCCGTTGCCGGGCCGGAAGCCGAACACCTTGTCGGGGACGCCCGGTTCCGGGCCGAATCGCTGGCCGATCACGTAGACGGCGGCGGCCGGGTCGTTGATCGCGCGCCCCACGTAGTGGTCCAGCAGATCGGCGAGGTCGTTGTCGGCGCCCGGGAGGCCGGGCGGCAGGACGCGCAGCGCGGCCGGGTCGAAGAGGTTGCCGCGGATGAAGTCCAGCGCGGCGGTGCCGGGCTTCGAGGACAGGTCGGTCCAGCCGCCGCCGGCGGCCGGGAGCAGCCCGGTGAGCGGGTGCCGGAAGTCGTCGACGACGATGTGGAGCAGCTCGGACGGGGCCTGCTGGGACTCGACGTTGACCGCCGCCCGGTAGTCGGTGCCGGCCGCGTCGCGGAGGTGGATCTGGTAGTGCGGGGTGTCGGTGCTGTCCTCACGGCGCCGGTCGACAGCGGTGGCGGCGAGCACGCCGTAGTTCTTGAGGGGCATGGATGAGGTGTCCTTCGGAGGGTTCGGTGGCGGGAACGCACTCCGTTGTCCCGTACCCGGGGCGCCCGGCGCCGGCGAATCGACGGATGTTCACCTGTTGTCCGCCCGAACCGGCTGCCGGAACGCCGGCGGCCACGAAGGCCGGCCACCGGGGGGCGGCCGGCTCACCCTCCCGTCGGTCGAGCGGCCTCGGCCGGTGCCGGGCCGCCGGGCCGCGCGACCGCCCGGCGCCGGCCGAGCGCGTGGAGCGTCTCGGCGACGACGAAGGCCGTCACCGAGGCGACGATCAGCAGCGGCATCGCGTTCGCGGAGTCGGCGCCGAGCAGTACCGACGCGAGCACGGTGCTGGTGACCGGCAACCGGGTGACCGCGGCGCCGGAGGCGGCGAGGCCGGCGGCCAGGCCCGAGGTGTAGCCGAAGCCGGGCAGCGAGCCGCAGGCCACCCCGACGGCCGCGCCGATCAGGAGCGCCGGGAAGATCGGGCCACCGCGCAGGCTGCCCAGCGCGATGCCCCAGCCGAGCGCCTTGCAGAGCGCCAGCGCCAGCAGCGCACCGACCGGCCAGGACGCCGGGTCGGCGGCCAGGTTGGCGAGGGTGATCTGCCCGGAGAGCGCGGCCTCCTCCGGCGAGCGCCCGGTGAGCAGCGCGTACGCGCAGATGCAGGCGCCGACCGCGACGGCGCACAGCACCGTCCGGACGGCCGTCGCCCGCACGGTCGGCGCGGGCCGGTCCGGCCGGCCGGTGACGTACCCCTTGACCTGCGCGCCGAGGGAGCGGCCGGTCACGCAGACCGCCGCGACCACGACCGCGACCGGGATGCCCCAGAGGAAGTCGCCCGCATCGGGAACGGTGGACGCGGGCACCGAGGGCAGCGAGAGGGCGCCGATCGACAGCCCGGTCCAGTGGCCGAAGCCGGTGAACACCAGCGCGCCGATGCCGCTCGCCAGCAGGCACGGCAGGATCAGCGCCGTCAGCTGCGGGCCGCCGAGCCCGGCCGCTTCGATGATCAGCACGGCGGCGACCAGCGGGCTGCCGAAGATGGTGGAGATCGCCGCCGCCGAGCCGGCCGCGCCGAGCACCGGTCCCAGCTGGGGCTTGGCGGCCAGCCAGACGGACCGGACGGCGAGCAGGGCGAGGCCGCTGCCCAGGCCCATCAGCGGCGCCTCGGGACCGAGCACGACACCGAGCGGCAGACAGGCCAGGGCCGCCAGCACCACCCCGGGCACGGCCTTCGGCAGGATGGGCGGGCCGCCGAGTCCGTCCACCGGGATGTGGCCGCCCCGGCCCGGCATCCAGGTGACGACCGGGACGAGCAGCAGCCCGGCGAGCAGCAGCGCGGGCAGCGGCCACCACCAGGGCGCGCGGTCCAGGCCGAGCGCGTCCGGGAGGCTCTCCCAGACCCAGTGCTGGAGTTCGTGTTCCAGGCTGACGAAGCCGAACGCGGCCAGCGAGACCGGGATGCCGACGAGGGCCGAGATCAGCAGGAGGGCCAGGTAGCCCTTCTTCAGCAGCAGCGCGCGCACGGCGTCGGGGCCGCTGCTCCGCTGCCCGGCCTGCTCAGGCATGCCCGCTCCTCCGCGCTCCCCGGAGCCGGCCGCTGCCCGGTCCCGTCCTGGGACCGAGTCTCGCCCGGGGCCCCGGCGCCCGCGCCCCGGCACGGCGCGCCCCCGGGAGGGTTGCGCCGTACGGGTGAGCGGTCGTCAGGACCCGGTCCGACGGCCCCCGGAGTCGGCCGCCGAGGCCCCGCGGGCGCGCGGACGGGGCCCGGCAGGCGCGCCGGGCGGCCGCACGCGGGCGGGCGAGTCACGCCTGCGGGACCTGCCGGGACTCCTCCAGCGCGCTCTCGATCCCCTGCACCATCCGCCAGAGCGGCGCCCGGCGGCTGGCGACCAGCACCACGACGTCGTCCGCCTCGGTCCCGCCGTCCGCCGTGCCCTCGGCCGGCCGGTCGCTCCAGGTGCCGGTGACGAAGGCCATCGCCGCGTCCACCTCGGTGATCCAGTCGCTCTCGCCGCCGGAGCGCAGCCAGGTGCGCAGCGCGTGGTTGTGCGCGGAGACCACCGCGGCCGCGATCACGTCGGCGCGCAGCGCCCCGTCGGGCCGCTCGGCGAAACGCCCGCGCAGGTAGTGCGCGAGCATGTGCTCGTAGCGCCAGACCACCGACAGCTCGTACGCGCGCAGGCCGGGCACCTTGCGGGTGAGCCGGTAGCGCTGGACGGAGAAGGACGGCTGCTCGGCGTACATCCGCAGGACGAGGCGGGCGGCGTCGCAGGCGTGCCGGACCGGGTCCTCCTCACCGGTGCCGGACTCCAGGAACTCCGTCATCTCGGCGAGGCTGCGCTCGTGGTCGGGGAAGACCACGTCCTCCTTGGCCGGGAAGTAGCGGAAGAAGGAGCGCCGACCGACTCCGGCGAGCGAGACGATGTCGTCGACGGTGGTCTGTTCGAAGCCGCGTTCCAGGAAGAGTTCGAAGGCGGCGGCGACGAGCGCCTCACGCATCGCCGGCTTCGGCGGACCGTCGTTCATGGGCTGGTCCTGCTCTTCCTTCTCGCTCATTCCCGGAACATAGCACCGGCTTCGAACAGCCGAGCCAACGTGTGCGGCGGGGTGCCGGGGTACCCCGCCGGTACCCGCTACGGCAGGTTGCGGGCCATCACGATGCGCTGGACCTGGTTGGTCCCCTCGTAGATCTGCGTGATCTTC